>DMXI01000425.1 GCA_003483885.1 Microscillaceae bacterium | reverse complement strand
TTTTTTGCTTCTCAGTTCTTTTTTTTTTTATTGTAAAAAACTAACTTAGAATCTCGAGAATGGCCTTCAAAACTTACATGTTGAAAATAAAAGCAAGCAGTACATCTAAAAATCAAGCAATGAGGCTTTTTTACGTTTCTGATTATAAAAGCGCCAATTAAAATGAAAGATATAGCTATAAAAGGTAATAAAGGTGTATATTTTATACCTACCGTAAACTTCAACTCAGATACCGGCGTATGTGAAATTATTGGGGAGTCGTATCATCAGGATGCAAAAAAGTTTTACCGTCCATTGGTATTATGGTTAGAAGAATATACCAAAACCAAACGTCCAATCAAGTTTAATTTCAAGCTCACTTATTTTAACACCAATTCATCCAAGGCCTTTTTAAGTATACTTAAATTACTCAAAAAATATGAAGGCGAAGGCGGTGAGGTAGAAGCCAACTGGTATTATCCTGAGGAGGACGATGATATACTGGAGGAAGCAGAGGATTTTATTCAGGAAACCAAATTAGACATTAATCTCATTAGCTACTAGTACTAAAGCTGTTACTCAAAATCAAGTTTAAAACCCCATACTAATACATCATCTACCAGATTGGTTGCACGTCCCTCTTTAGGTGTTTCGTTGGCAATCCAGCTTTCTAGTTCACTCTCAAGTACTTCTAATTGTTTTTGAGTAGGGTAATGGTGAACCTCTTGCAAAAGTTGACGAAACCGATTGCCTTTGAGTTTTCTATGTTTACTACCTCCTAATTGATTTTGGTAACCATCGGTAAACAGGTATACCCAAGTAGGCGTGCTTATGTCTATGGTGTGTACTCGAAACAATGATTCTTGTGGGTTTTCTTGCCTCACCCCTCCTATTTTACTTTTATCGCCTTTGACAAAAAACAGTTCATTGTTTTGAAAGTACACCAAATGCTGACGGGCACCAGCAAATTTGAGCACTTTCTCTTTTACATCTACCATACACAACGATACATCCATGCCATCACGTTTGGTATTTTGGCTTTGGTTCAACTTATCCCATACCCCCTGGTCCATTTCTGCTAATATTTGGTCAGGCTCGTGGATATCCAGGTCATGTACAGCGTAGTTTAAAAGTGAATCACCAATCATACTCATAAAAGCCCCTGGTACGCCATGACCAGTACAATCTACCACTGCCAAAATGAGTTTATGATAATAGTCTGAAAGTTGTTTTTTAGCAAACCAGTAAAAGTCACCCGATACGATGTTGCAAGGGCGAAAAAGCATAAAAGATTCTGGCAAAGCAGCCTTGATATCTTTTTCAGCAGGAAGCATCGACTCTTGTATTCGTTTGGCATAGTTGATACTATCCGTAATTTCTTCGTTGGCTTGGGCAATACTGGTTTTTTGTTCAGTCAATACTTCTTTTTGAAGCTGTAGCTCTTCCATTTTCAACTCTAGTAAAGCATTTTGGGTATCTATCTTTTTCAGAGATGCCTGCTGTTGCAATACTGAATTTACCCTGGCTTCCAGCTCCAGAGCATTGATTGGTTTGGCTATAAAATCATGGGCTCCCATTTCCCAAAGATGTGCCAAATAATCGTCTGTTTGATCATCAGTTACCACAATGACTCCTACTCGCTTGTACGCCACCATATTTTTGATTTGTTGGAGTAATTGTTTTTCTGTTTGGTGAGTGTTATCGGCGTTTAACAGTATAAGATCGTATGCATTCTCGGAATGGTTGTTACCAAAGTCAACTTCTTGCCTGACCTCTGCCGAAAGTCCCATTTGAATAATGACTTCCTCTATTTGTGTACTGTTACTTGCCTCTTGATTTATAATTAAAACTTTACTCATTGATATTGAGTCACGATTTGTTTATCAAAAATCAGCACAGATTTTATGCTAGAAAATGATTTTCAGGTATTTTTTAGCTATTTATCTTAAATCCTACTACCAATATATCATCCGTTTGAGGCTCTGGCATACCTTTTTTATGATGCCGCCATTGGCTTAAGGTATCTTCCAGGAGCTGTTGTTGCCGCAGCATGGGTTCTTGGTATATCTCTAACAATCGTTGACGAAAACGTTTGGTCATAAACTTTCTATTTCTTGGCCCTCCAAATTGATCCTGAAAGCCATCTGAAAAGATGTAAAAACATTTGGGTTCAGTACCCAGCTCAATAGTATGACTAGTAAATGTATGTTTGGTATCTGTAAGCACACTGGCTCCAATCGGGTGTTTGTCACCTTTTATTTCTGTTAAGTGCCCATTTTCAATCAAGATCAACGAGTTTTTAGCCCCTGCAAAATGAAGTAACCGACGTTCCCAATCAATTGTACACAAGGCGAGATCCATCCCGTCTCGGTTGTCATTTTCTTCTTGTTTGAGCGCCTTGATCACCCCAGTATGAAGCCTTTGTAAGATTTCATCGGGTTCAGTGATTCCTTTCACTTCTACAATATCATTTAAGAGGTCATTGCCAATCATAGACATAAGCGCTCCAGGCACCCCATGTCCAGTACAATCGGCCGCGGTCAGTACTGACTTTCCTTGAGGTGTATCGTCTTTGACGTGGGCAAACCAATAAAAATCTCCACTGACAATGTCTCGTGGTTGAAACAAAATGAATGACTCGGGCAACACTTGCTGAATAAGGCGTACAGAAGGCAAGATGGCGTTTTGAATGCGGCGGGCGTAGGCTATACTCGCGGTAATGTTACGATGAGCAGTTTCTACTTCCAGCGTTTTTACCTCTAATAAATCTCGTTGGGTGGCTATTTCTTCATTACTCTGCGACAATTCCGCATTTTTTTCTTCTATCTCAAGCTTTTGCTGGGTAATCTGGCGATGATAGTGAATCATAATAAAAGAGATAGGAAATGCAATGACCACTGGAATACTTACCGACAAGATCAACCCAAGCCGGAAGTCTTTGACTGTAAACAATGAGGAAACTACCAAATAAATAAGCGTAGAAGCCAATACCGATAGAAAGGTTACAATCCAAGGATTATACATTTTGGCTATATATGAACTCATGCCAACGAGGTTTGTTTAGTAATAAGTACTTGCAGTTGTTCAAAGATAAGCAAAAAGCTTTGGGAAATGTTTGTTTGAAATGCTTTAAGCCTTCGCCGTATTATTTACTTTAAATCCCATCACCAATATATCATCTATTTGGGATTCTACTTTAGCATCTGGGCCTGACTGGGCCATCCATTGAGTAATGGTTTCATCCAGAATTTGCTTTTGCTCTTCCATGGGTTTGGTATGAATTTCCAGCAAGAGTTTCTTGAGGTGTCCTTTCATAAATTTTTTGCCGGCAGGTCCTCCAAATTGGTCTTGATAACCATCCGAAAACATATAAAAAGAAGCTGGTTTGTCTTCTAAGAGCACTGTATGGCCAGTAAAAATTCGCTCGCCTTCTTCTTTGCCCCACTCCCCACCAATGGGTGTTTTGTCGCCTTTGATTTCACACAATTTACCATCTTGAATCACAATCAGGGGGTTTTTAGCTCCGGCAAATTGCACCACTTGTTTTTGCAGGTCTATTACACACAAAGACATATCCATTCCATCTCGGTTGTTGGTTTCATCTTGCTTTAAAGCTTTTTTTACTCCACGGTGCAATTGACGCAAAATACGTTCGGGTCGTTCAGTTCCCCGCATCTCTACAATTTCGTTGAGCAGGTTACTGCCTGTCATAGACATGAGCGCACCAGGTACCCCGTGTCCAGTACAATC
>DMXI01000115.1 GCA_003483885.1 Microscillaceae bacterium | reverse complement strand
GTTCATAGTTAGGAGTTGGTAGATCGTAGTTTTTAGTTTTTTAGTCCATAGTCGACTGTCCACAGTCCACAGTTTGGCGATGCATCGCGGAATAATTCATAATTGATCAATTCATAACTCATAATTGTTCATTAACCATTCACCACTTATTGAGGGTTTAGCCGAAATCCCGACGAGTCGGGACCATTAATCATTAGATTTATAATCACTTACAACGTCCTATACACTCCCTTCATATATTCTTCGCCCAAGTGGACATAAATATTAGCGGCTTTTTCCAATTCGGCACGATAGGCTTCGGGTAGTTTCTTCACTATTTTGCCAGGGGTACCCATGACTACTGAATAATCAGGCACTTCCATATTTTCGGTAACCAATGCATGGGCTCCAATTACACAATATTTCCCAATTTTGGCTCCATTCATCACTGTAGCACGCATGCCAATCAAAGAGTAGTCTCCTACTACTGCTCCGTGTATAATAGCTCCGTGCCCTACGGTTACATTTTCGCCAATAATGGCAGGCAAGCCCGCATCGCAGTGCAAAATGCAGCCATCCTGAATATTAGTACGTGCCCCAACCACGATTTCGTCTTCATCGGCTCGCAAAACTGCCTGATACCAAACAGACACTTCGTCTCCCAAGATCACCTTCCCTACCACCGTAGCATTTGGAGCTACAAATACGCCTTCCCCTTTTTGCGGTACAAACACCTTGGGGGCCGGAGTCGGATCGGCGTATGTAGCCTCTGCTACCCCATATTCTGCTAAAATTCCCCGATAGTCGTCATAAGACTCTTGAGAACTCCCTAAAATCCCTACCAACGATCCAAACATGAGTTTTTCGTCTTCTTTTGCTACTTTTCTAAGCAGAATCCCAGCCGTATCAGCGACGATTTCTATAGTAGCTTTATCAGTTTCTATTTCCAGTAATGGTTCATCTATTTTTACATAGTCGCCTTCGTTTTTTAGCCAATGACTAATGATAATATAGTCGGGTGCTTCTTCTGAAAATGTAGGGATTACAATTGCGCTTGCCATTTTTTTATTGTTAGGTATTCGAAAAACAAACCCTGCTGGTGTGTACCAACAGGGTCATAATATACTAAATATGGTTTAAACCTTATTTCTTCAACAGTTTTTTAATTCCTTCATTTTTGTTTAGCTGGATTTTGACCAAATACAACCCTTCGGCCAATCGTTGTATAGGAAGTCTCACTTCAAGCTTTTTGGAGGTCTTGGCTCCTTTGAGGGTTTCCAATACTTTTCCTTGATTATCGGTAATCAGGATTTTATAAGGGCCAAACTCTCCATTGTTCATCTTAAGTACTGACTCGGTAGCAGAAGGGTTAGGCGATATTGAAATACTTTTGGTAAATTCATTTTCCTCTAATCCAGTAATAGGCCCCGCAGTAATATTAATAAGGTTAGAAGTAGAAGCACAGCCTTCGTTAGATACTACCACAAAGTAGGTTCCATCGGTTAGCGCCTGATAGCTACTTTCGGTGGCATTGGCTACTGGCTGATAATCTTTGTACCATTGGTATCCTTGCGCTCCACTTACACTGGCCCGCAAAATGTTATTGGCAGAGTCGGCCAGCGTGATAGAGGCCTGAAACGAAGATTGAACAATCACTACTGAAGGAGTAGAAGACGATTTGCTACAGCTTCCTGCAATGACTTGGCAATTATACTCGCCCGTTTCGGTGGCGTTATAGATTGGTAGGTTTGCATTCTCAATATTAATTCCGTTGAGCTTCCATTGATAGATGGCATCGCTTACGTTGGTATTTACCACCAATAGTGCCGCTTTTCCAGAACAAATGGTATTGGTACCCGAGTTATTGGTTACCAATACTACCAGATTACATTCTACCTTGGCAGAACTCACATTACTATAGGGTGAGTCTCCTCCTTGATTGCTGGCTCTTACTCGATAAGAGTAAGTAGTATCGGCCGATAAATCGGTACTACTAAAACTAGTGGTTCCTCCTATTACCTGGGCAATTTCTATCCACTCGGTATCGGCTTGACTGCTTCGCTTACGCTCAATCTTAAACACCAATTCATCGCTTGAATTATCTTGCCAGGTAAGATCCAGTTCAGATTGTGATACTGAAGTCACTTTTAGGTTGGTAGGTGCTCCAGGTACAGGTACATTAGGATCTATATTCGTGACTATGGTAGCATCTGGAGTATACGGTGAGTTTCCGTTGTCGTTAAAGGATCTCAACCTAAACAAATATTTTTGATTGGCAATAAGTCCAGTCGCGGTAAACATAGTAGTATTGGCATCTACTGAGCCTATTTCTGTAAAAATCAGATCAGTAAAACCATCATTGGTGGTTCTGGCTACTTTTTTACCATTGGTAAAGGTCTCAGGAGGTCCATTTCTTCGCTGGCTCTGAGCAATGCCTTGAGTCCCCAACAAACTCGCCACTTCTACTTTAAACCCACTGGCGGTTCGTTCTACCGAAGGAGGGTTATCTACCGTCCAGGTGATTTGTACCGAAGTAGGAGATAAAGAAGTTATTTGAATGTTAGATGGAATCAAAGGTACATTTTGAGGAATACCTGAGGCAATATTGGAACGATCCAACGAGGCTCCATCACCATTAAAAGCTTCTACATAATAGTAGTAAGTAGTGCCTACAGTAAGTCCAGAATCATTATAGATGGCAGTATTGGTAGGTACTGTATCAATGACGCTATATGTACCAAACTGCTCTATCGAACGATACACCACAAAACCTAACTCGTTATCTGAGTTATCATCCCACTCGAGTTCCAACTCGGTTCCTGAAATGGTTTCTACCAACAAGTCTGATGGAGAAGTTGGGGCATTAGACAAGGTGGTTGCGGTGGCAGTATCAGTAGGCGGTGAATTACCTTCTACTCCAGTAGCCAAAAGTATATAAGCATAGGCAGTTTTGGATTCGAGTCCTTGATCTATATAAAACTCAGAGTTTGATGATAATGTGGTAATCAGCGCAAAGGTAGAGGCAGGATCATTTACTTTACGACGGTATACCTCAAACCCAGACTCATTGATGGAGTTATCACGCCATTCGAGCTGGATTTCTGACTGACTCAATGTCAAAGCATTTAAGCTACTAGGTGCAGTGGGTGAATTGGGTAGAGTTTGTACTTTTGCAGTATCACTGGGCGCTGAGTTTTGAGAAGTAATCTGTGCTTCTGCCACAATGCGATACAAATAAGTTGTATTGGACTGAAGCCCATTGTCAGTATAACTGGTAGTATTGGGCTGAGTAGTCACTACACGAGTAAAAGAGTTTAAAGGGGGAAGTTGGGGAGGGCCTTGCGGCACTGTAAAGCGATAGATCGTATAGCCTACTTCACCAGTATTATTATCAATCCAATCAAGTGTTACTTCGTTTTTGCCTACTGTTTTTTGAGTAAAGGCAGTTGGTAACAATGCTATAATACCCGTTGCCTGTACATTAAATGTAAAAATACCATTAATAGCATCCGAATCAATTGTAATGGTGGCAATTTCTAAGGTAGCAGTAGTAGGCTTATAACGGACTGTAAAGTTGATGGCTTGCCCTGGATTTATTGTGACTCCACCAGCGGTATTAGTAGCGATGGTAAAATTAGCATTATTGATATTTACCGAGCTAACATTCAGCGCAGTGGCTCCTCCATTCTTTATTTCAAATTGTACATCTACTGAATCTCCAATAGCGGTGGAGCCAAAGTCAGTGTTATCGGCTGTACTAGGAGGAAACTGGCCATCATCACTGAAAATCTCATTGCCATTGCCCGATACTTGTAATAATGCCGGAGCTGCGGTTCCAACCCCTCGTATTTGAAAAGTGTAAGCATTGTCACCTCCCAAATTAGGATCATCGGCTTCTATCGAAATATTATTTACAAATGCCCCAATACTGGTCGGGTTAAATTGTACTTCAAAAATAGCTTCTTGTCCTGGGCCTAATGTCGTAGGTGAGGCCTGGGTAGGTACACTAAATTCAGAAGAAGCCGTGGAAAGCGCTACCACAGGGTTACCTGTCAGGTTCATATTACCGGTCCCTTCATTTCTGATAGTAAATGTCCTAACCGAGGGAAAACCTCCAGGTGCGCCTACTTCTAAGGTATCAAATAAGGTTCCCTTATTAATAGCTGGGGCACTTTCCGTATCGTTAATTAAAATTCCTTGATAGTATACTCTCATGACCTGTGCTGGGCTTTGGTCATGTACATATCCTCCACTTTGGCTACCATCGGCGGTTGCTGCAAGTGTAGCCATTCTAAACGTGCTCAAGCCTACTGTGAAGGCAGGATCGTTGGTTGCAGAAGAAGCCCCAAAATTAACAGTATGCGTTACAGAAGGTTCGGTAACATCGCTGGCGGCATTTACCCGATACACATAAGCCATCCCACCTTCTAACACATTCACAATTGCTTCGTTATCAGCAACCTTGCTTATGGTTAAGCTGTTGGTCAATATTCCTGAGTGTAGTCCAGCGCTAATGTTGGTTTGCAAGGTGATATTACTCGAAGCTACTGTAAATTTCGCTAAATTAATGGTGGTAGAGGTCGTTCCTACTTCGTATGCTAGTAAAAATTGATTCGCGTTGATTACAGCCGTGGCTGTTCTAAGAGTAGGCGTACTAGGGGCACTGAAGGCTGCCCCAACATTGATAGCATCAGTTGCCGCATTTATATCCAGTATCTTTGCTTTGACAGTACCGCCCTCGTTATAAGCTACTACTGCCTGATTGCTATTAAAAGCAGACAATGATATGTATTCGGTTTGAGAGTCGGAGAAATCACTTGGGCTATTGTTGTAACTCACTGTGAACAAGCTTGAATCATAAGTACCGACAACGGCACGCCCAAGCTTTGCTCCGCTACCATTATCTTGGGTATAAGCCACTAAGAACTTACTAGAAGAGAGTCCTACAACTCTTATTTCTCCATATGGAAAGGATGACGTAGGAGTAAGTCCTGGGATGTCGTTTTCGGCAGCAATCGCATCTACCACTACACTACTACCACTGATCATTGCTCCTACTGCATAAAACTTTTGATTTGTGTTTCCATTGTCGCTATCAGCAACAATAATCACATGGGTATCGTCTAGTGCACTAATATCTACATTACGTGATTTGTTTCCATTGAGATCGGCTACTTTAGTAGGAAAACCAAACTCAATCACTCCTGCGGCTTGTACCTCCCCTACCATCACTCTTATTTCTGACGCACCTGAACCTGCGTGGTATACCATCACAAATTTATTTTCAGAAAGCCGGGTGGCTCTCATGTTTTCCTTTTTATCAAGCTCATTGTCTGGAGTGTTTAGGCTGCTAATGGGAAGGGGATCTGGTGGCAAGAGCTTTTTGCGACTATTGATAAAGTTTACAATGTTAGAAACATTGGCATCTTTCTTCGCAAACTTTTGAATTTCTTTTTTGAGGCCTAAAGTATCTTTTGGCGTAAACGCAAATACCTGCGTGGGTAATACAAAAAAACTTAATAAGAAGATTAGCGCCATTACACGACTACTCGCCAAATAAATTTTGTGCCTGTTTGTATACATCATCGGGAATATTAGGGTTCGGTAATGATTTATAAATAATGAAATAGGTGTATTTACGGGTTAATACAAGTTACAGCAAATTTGTAACAATCAAGATGGCTTTTGTAAAAATGTTACGTATTAAAAGCTTGCTTAGTTGAGGTTCAAATTATTTTACGGCAAAATAGAAATTAATTTAGTCATTTTACCCAATAAAATGCTCAGAAACTTAAGCTCCCCTCTCACAGTTTCAACAAGAAATTGCAAAACGTCCATTGATGGGCATTTTTTGTTTTAACACTGGACATTCTCAAAAAAACAGCGACTCAAACACCTCAATAAGTTACTATTAATCAACACTTTAGCCCACGGCATAATCCTTGAAAACCTATGCTTATTCCCATAGTCCATATACCATACATTAGTTATTATGTTTACAAGTTATTTAAAAACCGCCTTTCGTAATTTATGGCGCAATAAATTACACACTACCATCAATTTACTAGGGCTTACCCTAGGGATTAGCTGCTGTTTTATTCTTTGGCTGTATATTCAGGATGAGTGGCAATTTGATATGGGCTTCTCTAATTCAAAACGCATTTATCGCATTACAGAAGAAGTAACAGTCCCTGATCAACCCTCTCGCTTGATTGCTCGCACCTCTTCTGCGTTGGCTTTATCAGCTCCAAACCATTTTCCCGAAATAGAGGAAGCTACGGTATTTATTGAAGGAGGGCATTCAGTGATTACAGTAGGCAATAAAACTTTTAATGAGCGTAAGTTTCAGATAACCAGTACCAACGTACTCAAAACGTTGGGTATTTCATTGCTTAAAGGCAATACAAACACGGCCCTCAACACGCCAAATTCGGTTGTACTCACCGAAAAATCAGCCAAGCGGTTGTTTGGCCACACCAATGTAATTGGTAAAACGTTTAAGTCCAGTCGTTTGACAAAACCTGCCGTTGTCACTGGAATCATGCCAGACTTTCCAGAAAATACCCATTTATCCTTTTCTATGTTTATTCCCATTCCTAAAAACCAATCTGGTTGGAAAAAGTACCTGTCTCGTTGGGATATCAGGAATAGTTCCATTTATCTTTTATTGAAAAAAAACAGCTCTGTTCAGGAAGTCGCCAAAAAACTACAAACATTGGCTACTCAAAAAGCTGGCAAGGATTGGCAACACCGTAAAGTCACCTTAGATGCCTTGTCAGATATCCACTTTTATACTGGCGATACCGAGGCTGGAATCAATGATTCTACCAAGGGCAATATCTTTTATTTATATACTTTTGTCATTGTTGCTTTGTTTTTACTCATCATTGCCAGCATCAACTATGTCAACCTTACTACTGCCAAATCGGTATACCGAGCCCGTGAAATTGGGGTTCGCAAAGTGATGGGTGCCTACCGCAAACAATTGATTTTTCAGTTTTTTCTTGAGTCTAGCCTGATCGCCTTTTTGGCCTTTGTAATCTCTATTGGAGTTACCGAGGCAGCTTTACCTTATTTTAATGAATTGGCCGGCAAAAATTTTGACATTGGCTGGGACAATATGCTGCCCAATTTAATTCAAATGTTCTTTATTACCCTTGTTGTTGGCTTGTTGGCAGGCATTTATCCAGCCTTGGTATTGTCAGGTTATAAGCCAATTTATGTACTCAAATCTCAGGTAAAAACATCTCCAAAAGGCTTATTATTGCGAAGAGCACTGGTTATCAGCCAATTCGCTTTATCAGTATTAATGATCATTGCTACCTTAATTGTCCGCAAACAACTCCATTATGTACAGAATAAATCGATGGGATTTGACAAAGAACAAATGATGGTGATGGATATTAACAGTGGTAAAATCAGGAGAAGTTTCAAAACTATTAAGCAGGAGTTACTCAAGTATCCTGAGATAAAAAGTATCACAGCCACTTCAAGAGTACCTGGTGATTGGAAAGACATTACTCAACTTCCAGTGATTGCTCAAGGACGACCCTCTACCACACCACAAGAAACCTTGTTTATGGGGGTAGACAAAGATTTCATCAACACATTTAGTGTAAAACTACTAGAAGGGCAAAATTTTTCAGGAAACGACCAGGCTGACTCTGCCAAAGTACTCTTAAACAAATTAGCGGCTCGCAAACTACAAGTTAAAGTGGGAGATTATATCCAGTCGGCTGATACTTCTAAAAAGTTTAAAGCCAAAGTATTGGGCATTGTAAACAACTTTCACACGCAGTCATTACACAATAAACTGACCCCTGTGGTGATGGGAAACTGGAACAACCCTATTATATCGTTGGATTACATTACTGCCAAGGTAAATACTCAAAACCCTCAGAAATTGATTGCTCATGCCGAGAAAATAAATGATCAATTTGATGCTGATACGCCGCTTGAACTACATTTTTTAAATGACCAAATGAAGCAGTTTTATAAAAAAGAGGTGCTTTCTGGAAAGATTTTCAACATTGCGGCATTTATTACGATTCTCATTGCCAGTATGGGGTTATTTGGTTTGGCTACTTTTACCATTCAAAAACGAACCAAAGAAATCGCCATTCGCAAGGTATTGGGTGCTTCACAAATCCAACTATTCACCTTATTATCAAAAGGCTACATTAAGCAAATTATCTTTTCATTTTTGCTGGCATTTCCACTGGGTTACTACACAATGAACTATTGGCTCAAAGATTTTGCTTATCGTACTTCTATTGGGGTGCTGGTTTTTATTTGGGCAGCTTTGGCCGCACTTTTGGTTACTTTTATCACGATTGGCTATCAAACGTTTGTAGCGGCTCGCCACAATCCAGTCGACTCTCTAAGAAACGAATAATGTTTACGTTTTAAAGGTACTTCTTCACAAAATTTAAGCATAGAAGTCGTCTCGACTTTTAATAATGGATTACAAACAGCTCATTTTGCCCCCTAACTTCGAGATTTTTTATTGCCGTAGCGCTGCTATGCCTCAAAAAAATCGCTTTGTTAGCGAACAAAAGCAGCTATTTTCAACAACATCCTAAAAGTCGAGATGACT
>DMXI01000633.1 GCA_003483885.1 Microscillaceae bacterium | reverse complement strand
ATTCCCATTTTTGAGAAAAACCGGGTAAGGAAACTTACCATTGGGGGTAACAATCAACACGGCATAATACACCGTATCGGTCCATTTACGATTGTGCCAGTTAAACCGAATAATTTCAATAGCAGCTTCGTTGGGCTGGAGCTTTTGCTGTACTTCTTGCCAAGTGTGGGGTTGATACTCTTCCAATACCGCAGCAAATTCAGATGATTTGCGGGAAAGGGCTTTTTCCAAATCATTGGCTTCTTCGGCTAGTTTTTCTAAGTCAATGCCTTGCTTTTTTCGAATGGCTTTAGGTCTTTCCAAGGCTTTATTATACTGCACTCTTTTGGCGATAAACCGTTCATAAAGATTGATTGATGCTGTATCGCCTTTGTTGTAAATACGTTCTTTGATTCTTTGGGTAGAGTTGAAGAGGAGAGATTTGGTGAGGAGGTGGTTATTATAGAGTTGGGAGAGAATCTTATTTTTTTTGGTCAAAAACTTTTCTCCCAAATAGGATAAGACAAATGATTTATAAGCGCTGAACACAGGTATAATTTTTCTTTCAAAAAACTGCTGCCGTTCAGCTTTACTTAAAATAATAAAATTTTCTTTAATCAAATACCTTATATTTTCAAATACATCCTTAAAGGCTGAATCTGCCTTATAGTATGATTTTTCCTGATAATACAGTAGTGCAAAACTATTCTTCAAATAAATGTTTTCAATGTGTCTCTTATCAAAAGAAATATTATACACACTGGTTACCTCAAAAAGTGTTTTTTCAGCTTTTTTATATCTGTTTGTATTATAATAAAATTTAGCCAAATTGAGGCTAAATTTTGCATATTGCAGGTGCCCCTTGCCAAATTGCTTCTCTATCTCCTCTCTGATATTTAAGAGCAGTTTTTCTGCTTTGTTTTTAAGTCCTTTATTGTAATAAAAAATTGCTAAATTATTATTGATAGTAAAATATAAAGAATGCTTTCTACCAAGTTTACGTTTCACTATATCAATCGCTTCATTATAATAATACTCTGCCTCAACTAATCTATTTAATGAATGATAAATAATGGCAAGATTATTACAAGAAATTGCATAATCAGGATGCTGTTTCCCTAAAACTATTTCGTTTTTTATTTTAGCTTCCTTATATAGCTTTAAAGCCTTTTTATAAAGTCCTTGTGATTTATACAAAACAGCTAAATTATTACAGGACTTAATATAAGATGGATGATTTACACCTAATACTTTCGCTCTAATACTTCGTGCTTCAATTAACAAGTCTTCTGCTTTTGCATATTGCCCCTTAGCTTGATAAAATGAGGCCAAACTATTACAGGAGTTAGCGTATGCAGGATGTTGTTTCGTCAGAATTTTCTCACGGATTCTCTTTGCCTCTAAAAGCAGTGGCTTCGCCTTATCATATAAGGTAAGATTTAGGTATATCACCCCTAAATTATTGCAATCTAGAGCATAATAAGGATGATTCTTACCTAGCTTTTCTTGGTCAATTGCCTTGGTCTCCAGCATTAATTTCAAGGCTTTATGATACAATCCCTGTCTACGATATAGGCTTGCTAAATTATTCAGTATAATTGCATAATCGGGATGTTTTTTACCCAGTAAACGTTTTCTAATCTTCTTTGATTTTAAATAAAGTGATTCTGCTTTTGAATATGATCCAGACAAAGAATATAGGTATCCCAAATTATTACAGGATTTGGCATAATTAAGGCTATTCTTACTAAATTGCTTCTCAGCTTTAAATAAGGCTTTTTTGAAAAACTCAAGTGAAGTTTTAAGTTTTCTGTTCTTAAATGCCTTTTCCCCCTCTTTATTCAACTCCTTCCAACTCTTCTCTTCTTGAGCAAAAACACATAGGCTTAATAATAAAACAATAGCAGTAAATAGGGCTTTCATGACGCGTAGGTATTTTCAATTTTTCAAACATTTATTGTAGAAAGAATTTGACTTTCTAGTTCATCAAAAATGCTTTAAAAACAAGACAATATCCTCCTCAGAACTAAGGATATTCAGTGACCATCAGTTCCAAGGAAGAAGGAAAAAATAGATTAAAGAAAGTATGAAGAGAAGTCGAGAAATCACCTGCCCACCAGCACAAATGCTCCCCAGTAATAAGGGCTGGGGTAGTCTTCACGGAGTTTGCGCTGAGCATAGCGGTAAGCTTTACGTACATTCTGATCTTTGACCCAAGATTCATAAAAATATTGCATAAAGTATTGCGTAGCCACATCATCTACCTTCCAAAGACTCATCAGCACATTTTTGGCTCCCGCGCTCAGAAAGGCTCGCTGCAAACCATACACTCCTTCTCCATTTTGGATTTTGCCCCACCCGGTTTCGCAAGCCGAAAGCACTACCAATTGGGTGGAATCTAAATCCATATTGAGCACTTCTTGAGCAGTCAATACCCCATTTTCTTTTACCGAATCAGGAAGACTTTTTTGGTTCAGGGTGGCATCAGCTCCCGCCCAGTATAAACCCGCGCGAAGCAATGGGTTTTCTACAAAAAGGTGCGTTTCGCGCCCCAGTAATTGAAACTGATTATTTCGTTGGGGTTTAATATCTTCCAGAAAAAAACCGTGGGTAGCCAAGTGCAATACTTTAGGGTTTTTAAGAGATTTAATGTTCTTCTCACTGGCCGCTTGATGGGTAAATTTTTGGGGAGCAAATGAAGTTTTGAGTTGTTTGTAAATCGTATTTACCTCTTTGGCTGTACCACCCAACATTTTTTGTTTGACTTTTACGGGCAAGGTATCCACTTGGTTATAAACCCGATAATCAGGAAAACCAAACAAACCTATTACTTTAGAGTCAGATGTAATGGTAGGTTTGCCTCTATTGAGCAAGTCTTTGGTGTTAGATACCAACCGAATTTCTAACTCTTCTCCCAAGTATTTACCTGTTTTGGGGTTACGCAAAGCTTCCAAATTGATTTTGTTATACACCCCATCCAGCGATACGAATACCCTTTTTACTTCTGGATATAGTTTTTTGAGTTGCTGATGAATAGGTGCCCAAAAAAGGTTATAAGAAGCATTGTCTTCCGCTTTTTGCTTGGCATTGGCCTTGCGATAAAAACGGTAGGCTTTACCTTCCAAAAAACTCCCATTTTTGAGAAAAACCGGGTAGGGAAATTTGCTGTGGGGGGTGATAATAAGAGCCATATAGCCGATGAATCGATGTTCTGTTAACTGCTTATTATATCGATAAAAACGAATGATTTCTATGGCTGCTTCTTGAGATTTAATCTTTTTTTGAATTTCTTGCCAAGTGTGGGGTTGGTATTCCTCGAGTTTTTTAACAAAGGTGGTAGATTTTTGAACAAGAGATTTTTCTAATCCCTCTATCGCCTCATTGAGCTTTTCTAAACTAACACCATCAACTTTTCGCTGATCTTTGGTCTGTTCCAGTGCTTTGTTATATTGAATTCTTTTGTCATTCCATTTTTTGTAAAGTTTGATTGCTGCTGTATCTCTACTGTTATAGATACGTTCTTTGACTTTTTGAGTAGAGGTGAAAAGTAGAGATTTGGTAAGAAGACGATTTTTGTATATCCAAGCCAAGATTTTATCACTTTGGGCAATACCCAAAGAGTCTATGTAGTCACAGGCAAAAGCGTTATAATCACGAAAATATTTTTTGATGTTTGCCCGTAAATACGCTTGTCTATTATTTTCACTTGCAACCAAAAGATTCTGTTTGATTTGTTGGCTAAGATTCTCAAAAATCTCTTGGTACAAAGTAAAAACCTTCTCATAGAGTTCTTGTCTCCAATATAACCAAGCTAAATTTCTTTTAGCAGTAGCAAAGTAAGGATGGTTATAATTTAGTGCTATTTCATATATCTTTTTGGATTTTAAATGTAACAATTCAGCTTGCATGTCCTGGCCTATTGCCTGATATAGTAAAGCTAAGTTCTCACAAGAAATCGCATAATCAACATGGTTTTTACCCAGCACTTTTTCTGCAATATCTTTGGACTCTAAATATAACCTCTCAGCAGATGAATACCTACCTTGTTTGTAATATAACCCTCCCAAATTATCACAAACCAACATATAATTTCGGTGATTTCTACCAACTACATTTGCCCAAATTATTTTAGCTTTTATAAACAATAACTCAGCCTCAGGATATCTTCCAAGAATCTCGTAAAGTATTGCCAAATCATTACAAGAAGAGGCGTAATCTCGATGATTCTGACCCAAAACTTTGCTTCGGATTATTTTAGCTTCTACATATAGTTTTTCAGCTTCATTGTATCTTCCTTGTTCGCGATATAGCTCTGCTAAACTATTGCAGGAAGTAGCATAATCCCGATGATTTTTATCCAAAATCTTGACAAAAATATTTTTAGCTTCTAAAAATAATAGTTCAGCCTTAGTATATTCTCCTGTGGATTTATACAATGAAGCCAGATTATCACAGATAATGGCATAGTGTAGACTATTCTTACCCAAAAGTTTCTGGATGATATTTTTAGCTTCTAAAAACAATGATTCGGCTTGGGTGTATTTGCTTTGGTGATGATAAAACTGCGCTAAATCATTAGAAGTAATGGCATAATCTATATGCTCTGTGCCTATGACCTCAGCCTGTATTCTTTTGGCTTCTAAAAAATATAACTCAGCTTGTAAGTAGCTGCCCTTTAATTTATATACTTGTGCCAAATTTTTACAAATAATAGCATACAAAGATTGATTATTATCAGTTAATTTTTCTATAGTTTTGATAGCTTCCAAATACAAGGTTTCGGCTTGATCAAAACTGTCTATAATGCTGTATGCTTGCGCCAAATTATGGCAAGCAGTTGCATAATTCTTATGTTCTTTGCCGAACTCTTTTTCCGCTTGTGTTTTAGACTTTTGCCAAACGTCTTTTGCCAAATAGTATTTACCCGCTTGGTAAAGTTCACTCCCATGCATATTAAGGTGTATCCACACTCTTATCATTTTCGCTTCTAACTTTCTCAAGACAAAATTTATCTCCTTGACCTTATTAAACTGTTCGGTTATTTCATAACAAGTAACCAGTGCTGTTAAGAATCCATATACCTCTTCAACCTTGGTAGAATCATCTGTAAAAGCCAGAAATAGGCTTTTATAGTGTTCTAAAATAGGCCAAGCTTTTTTATATTGCTTGTTTTGATAATATTCTGTTCCTTTTTCAAATGAAGGGGG
>DMXI01000350.1 GCA_003483885.1 Microscillaceae bacterium | reverse complement strand
GGTTAGCGGAAGTTCTCATTCCTTGCCCCCACCAGGTAATCAACCAGGCGGACAGTCCCACAGGCAAAATATATTTCAGCGACAACAAAACAATTGTTTTTTTAAAATGTTCTACTTATGCGATTGACTTCTTGAATGGTGAATGTTTAATGATAAATGGTCAATTAAGGATATTACCATCAATTCCACCTTAGTCTTCTAATTTCATGCAAAGGCATCCAGCGCGGTTAATTAGGCGTAGGGTATTAGGTTTTTTTGCACTTTACACTTTTCATTTCCATACCTACTGGATGCAGCGTGCAAAAATGGAGAAATTTGCGGAGTTTTTTTGGGAAAAGTTTCAGCTTTCGTCAGTCATTCAAAAATTCATTCCGTAAAGACTTGAAAATCTAGGCTTTAAGTGCCTCCTTAATCACCTCTTCCACCTTCACATCATTGCCTTTAGCTTTCAAAATCTTATTCACGTTTTTCTCGGCGACGTTTTTGGCGTAGCCCAAAGTAATGAGCGCCAGCACGGCTTCGTCGCGGATGGCCGATTGTTGGTTGGCTGCAGTGGCAGGTACATTGCCTACGGTCTTTTGTACTTTGTCTTTGAGTTCTAAAATCACTCTTTGGGCCGTTTTGAGGCCAATTCCTTTGATACTTTGTACGGCTTTTACATCTCCTGAGGCAATCGCAGTTTGAATCTCCTCTACTGACATAGAAGAAAGCATCACTAAGGCAGTATTGGCGCCAATGCCAGATACACTGATCAAGAGCAAAAACAGGTTTTTCTCAGCCAATTCGTGGAAACCATACAGGTTTTGGGCATCTTCGCGTACTTGCAGATAAGTGTGGAGTTTGCATTGGCCACTGGTGGGTAAAGCAGTATAAGTACTCAGTGAGATGCTAATTTGATAGCCTACCCCTTGTACGTCTATCACTGCAAAGGTGGGTTCTTTGTGGGCGAGTTTTCCAGAGATGTATGCAAACATTTTTAATGATGAATTGATAAATGATTAAGTATGAATGATCTTACCTGGATTCCTATAGTTTTGGTAAGATTGTGTCAGAGACAAGAGGCAAGATAGTAAGTCTTGGAATAAATTCCAGCAGACAATCGTTAAGAATCTCTTTTTGCTTTGGCTTCTGGCGTTTTTTTATAAAACAGGTTTTGCAATGTGATCATATACTTCTATATTTTCTATCAAACTTATGTATAACCATTGAAACTATGAATACTGAAAACTTATCCAAAGCCTTGGCTTTAATTAAAAAAGCCACTACTAGCTTATCGTTAAAGGAACTATGGCTAGAGGAATTGCCTGAAGAATTGGCCTCACTCACTTCCTTGAAAAAATTGGATCTCAATCATAATAATTTAGAAACTTTACCAGATTGGATTGGGCAGCTTACCCGCTTAGAAAACCTCAACCTGTGGGGCAATAAGCTAAAAACGCTCTCCGAAAGTATTGGCCAACTCCAGCAACTCAAAGTTTTGCAAATGGACGGTAACAAACTAGCAAAACTCCCTCAAAGCATTGGCCAACTTGCTCACCTTGAAGAACTCATCCTGGAATCCAATGCGTTGACTGCTTTGCCTGAAAATATTGATCAATTGACCCAATTGAAAGTATTAGATTTAGGTCGAAATCCTATTGAGCAGCTTCCCGATAATATTGGTCAATTACCAAACCTCGAAAGACTTAATCTCACTTATACCAAGTTAAAAGCGTTGCCTACTTCTATTGGGCAACTCACTAAATTAACTAGTTTATCTTTGTTTGGGGTAGACCTGGAAACATTGCCTGATGAGGTACAAGCATTAACTCACCTGGAAACTTTATTTATCTCTGACTGTCAGAACTTTAAGAAACTGCCTGATGACCTCAGTAATATGACAGGCCTTAGAGACTTAATGCTTAAGAATTGTAATCTTGAAGAAATTCCGAAAGAAGTTTTTACCTTGCCTAATCTCCAATTCCTTCGTTTAGAAAACAACCATTTGACTCATATCCCAGAAAAATTAATGCAAATGAAGCATTTAAAAGGGCTGTTTCTGGGGAATAATAAAATCAATGTTTTACCTGCTTTTTTGTCTGCCAAAGAATGGCTTACCATTGACCTGAGTAGTAATCCAATTGCCTTGACTTCTTTTCCTGAAAACTTTGGTGATTTCCAATTGGCCAATTTCTCGGTATACGATACTCCCTTTGCCCAGCTCAAACTCAACGCTGATTTTTCAATGCCTTCTGAGCTAACAATCAAAGGGCTAGTCCATAAAATCAGCAAAAAAGGGTTTGCCAAGGAAATCAATCAAATGAAAACTGAGTTGAGCCAAGATGCATTACAAGAAATCCAACAGAGATACTTAACCAAACTCAATAAATCGTTGGTGAAATGGAATGGAAGCGATGGTAAGGTGACAAAAGTTTCCGAGTTTCAAGCGGTGTTTTTACAAGTACTGTTTGATAAAAAACTAGCAAAAATCAAGAAAGCCGCTAAAACTCATTTGGAAATATATTACGAAAGTAGCCCCAGAAAAATAAGCATAGATATTGACAAAATTAGCCTCCCTACCGACCACGCATCTGCTTGGGAAATCACCCTTAACAACCGGGATTTTATGGGTCCAGTAGTGGTTATCTCGCTAAATGGCTGGAGCATAGAGGAAGAAACCCTGGTGGGATAGTATTTAGATCTCGCTCAACCAAACGAAAATGAAGTAAGTTTTAAGCTTCAATACCCAATAGAACCAATTCTTGAGTTGACCATTAAAACCTTCAACTTTTAGCGAATACTTCTGATAAACTTTTCCTAATTTTGTATGCTCAAATTAAACATACGCACGCAAAATGAGCCAACTCATCAACGTCACTTTTATAGATGTTACTACGGGTATTACCTTGGGTATTTATGAAGTTCCTTTGGAACAACTACCCCAAAGTTTTGAAACTGCTACTACTTTGAATATGGGCGGGTCGGACTGGAGTATTGAAGAAGCTGAACCCAAAACCGCTGAAGAATTTATAAAATCGGGGCAACTCACCCTCAAAATGAGACAATTAAAAAAGGTAGATCCTAAGGATGTATTGTTTTCATTGCCTACCATTGCAGGTGATATTCCCACTGACGTTAGCCCAGAAGCGGCTTACAATGATTTCATTTTTACGATGCACGAAGATAGTTGGCGACAATATGAATTTTTGCTTCCTCAGTCATCGGAGTTGGTACAACTCGAACTGGATAAAATCAAAGAAATCAAGGAAAACTACAGTAAAGAAGTAGACGAATCGCTTACCGCGTATACCAATTGTCATTTGCGCCAAACCATTGGAAACCCTCAATTAAGTATTGGTTTTGAACCGCTCAAGGCGCTGCTTCTTACCAAGGAAGCGGGTAGCCTGGCACTCAAAAATTACGAAGGTTTTGTTCCAGGAGGATTTACGCTCAAAACTGGCGAAACCACCTACTATGGCACCCTTGACGACCAACAAAAAGTAAACCTCTTGGGCATTGCCAATTTCTCAGAAAATACCATCAACGAAATCAAGTTTATCATCCAAGCGTTTGGGTTGATATTTATAGACTGGTGCAACGGCGAAATCATCGAAGGCCACTCCTCTCGTAATTGATGGGTTTTATTTGGGTCTGATCATTATTACCTGTTATTTCTTATCACATCTTTTTTATATAAAATATATTACTGATAATCAAACAGTTATATTTTGTTTTCAAAAAAATTGCGCATTCTGGGAATAAGTTTTGGGTCTTAGGCATCTAACGGGCATAATCAACATTAAACTTCAAAATTTTAAAAACAATGAATACCAGTTTAAAAAATGTAGCCCAGTTTAGCTTGTTAGCCCTAGTAATGATGTTATGGATGAACACCGCTCACGCCCAGCGAGGAAACCGCGGGCAAAAGGGTACTCCTGAAGAGCGTGCTGAGAAAACAACGCAGCGTCTTGCCTCCAAGTTAGGACTCGACGAAACCCAGAAAACCCAGGTAAAAGCTTCTGCTTTGAAATTTGAAACAGCACGTAAGACGGCTCGTAGCAATCGTGACCGTTCAGCAGTAAAAACTGCTCGTCAGACTTTTCAGGACGAAATGAAAGGTATTTTGACTACTGAGCAATATGCCAAATTTGAAAAAATGCAAAAAAGAAGAAAAGGGAGAAAAGGCAGTCGTGGTTAGTGAAGCGGGTAAGATAAGTTGAGCCGATATTACAAAATATCTTGCTGTTAGGCGAGTCTAAAAAATCGGCTAATAGCAGGGCTATTTGCTCTATTTTTTGACGAAGTACAACGGCGAGAGATAAAGTATAATGGCATAAATTATTTTAATAGATTCACTTAAAAATATAAAAAGGGCTACAATTTTTTTGTGGCCCTTTATTTTTCTTAATTCTGTCTTCTTTTAGATTTATTTTTTACCAATCAAAGTCTGGGTATTATCATCCCAACGATAATCTACATTGCTTACTCCTCCTAAGGCAAACTCCTTGGGCTGAACCTCTAAAAAGTTTTGTTGACGATTGAGCACTTGCTCTCCCAAGGTAGTCAATTTTACTCGTCCATTTTCTTCCCATAATGCCTCCATTCGTAGCATAGACTCATAATATTGCATATCCCCAAAACCCAAATGAGGGTTACTTTGCCGGAGAACTTTTCCCACCCATTGGTGGCGATTATCTAGTTCTTCAGTTTTCAAAATATGCAACATTTGCTGTTCAATAACATTCAAGCCATTTGCGGTATTGGGAAATAACTGCTGAAAATGCTGAAAAGCAGACGCTAAAAAAGGGAAAGCATTTGGAACGTTATTTTTAATCAAAGCATCGAGCGCTTGTAAGTTTTGTCCACAATAGGCCGCCCATACTTGATCAGCAAAGGCAATATCCTCAGGGCTAAGTTTTTGTCTTTTCTCAAACAATGGCCCAAAATGATCGGATGTTAGTTGCCCTAAACCCCGAAAGTTTTCTACTGATTGATGATCATCGATGCATACCAAATACAAGCGATCTAATGCCACTTGCGCTTGCCAAAACCAACTCAACACAGCCATCATATTGATCTGGCAAAACCAATCAAACTCAAACCAAAGGGTAATTTCAGCATAATCACTCACTGAGGATAATTTATCCATTTCCTGGGTTACGATACGATCATATTCGGTTTGAGAAAATTGGAAGGGTTCTCGCAACGGCAGGTGGGTGTATTGTTTAAAAAATTGCTGCCGAACTTGGTGAAACGCCTGAGAAGCTACTTCGTAATGAGTAGGCCCAGAAGCCAACGCCTCATTCCAGACGATTTGGTCACCAGCCAACTCAAAATTATCAGCCGTCCCCTGGCCATTCAAAATGTGTAGTGTTTTCATAGTAATGGTTAATTTGTATGAGCAATGCTAATTTACAAAACAATTTCTCTAAAACCTATCACGGATTTTGCCTGTTCGCACTAATTTTATTTCTTTAATGTCAAAAGTTATCCCAATATTCAAAAACAAGTGAAAAAACCTACTTATGACAAATCATCTCTCCGAAAAAGTTGCCAAGAAAATCAAGCGTTGCGCCGAAAAACAAGAAACTTTTCTAAACCTGCGAGAATGTGATCTGGAAGAAATTCCTTCAGAAGTATTTGAACTTACGCATTTGGAAATTCTGGATTTGGGAAACTACAAAGAAGTTCGATCAAACCATATCCAAGAAGTACCTGCCGAAATTAGCCGATTAGTGAACTTACGCCACCTCGATTTGGCCCGCAATAATATTGAGCATTTGCCTGATACCATCAACCAACTCATTCATTTGCAAAGCATTCAACTAGACAACAATCGCCTTAAAAGTCTACCGAAAAAACTCGATAAGTTAACAAGCCTCACCAAGCTGGAAATCAATGATAATCTCGATCTCAAAATCCTTCCAGCGTCCATTACCCAATTAACCCAATTGAATCGCCTCAAGGCTAACAACTGTGGGTTGTCAGAATTTTCTCCTTTGCTTCTCTCGCTTACCAACCTTACTTACCTGGAGATCAACCATAATTTTATCCAGTCTATTCCTACGGAGATTTATCAACTCATCCACCTCAAAGAACTTTATATCACTCACAACCGATTGCAATGGATTGCTCCTGAAACCTTCTTTTTGCCTAGCCTGGAGATCATTCGCCTTGAGGGCAATCCATTAGACGAACCACCCGAAGAAATTATTCATCAAGGTTTGGCAGCTATGCGCAACTACTATGTGCACCTTTATTCTCAAAGCGCTAAGGCCACTGAGGAAGACGAAATTGATAAGTTAGTCAAGGAACTCAACGTACAAAACGAAGAACTCAAACGAAATCTGCATTCATTTCAAGAGTTATTTTACCTCCGTTCCTTACCTGAAACCGACCAGCTCAATGAGGTAAAACTATTGCTGGTGGGAGAAGGAAGAGTGGGCAAAACTACCCTGGCCAAAGCCTTGCGCGTCCCCGATTATCAGCTTGAGCACGAATCCAGCACCGAAGGGATAGATATTAGTCAATGGATGATTCCCAAAGAAGAATTTGGGGATAAATTAGATTTACAAGAAGATTTCAGGCTGAATGTATGGGACTTTGGAGGGCAGGAAATTTATTATTCTACCCATCAGTTTTTTCTTACCCGGCGCTCTATTTACTTATTCGTAACCGAATCGCGCAAAGAAGACAGCCATGACACCTTTTTTTATTGGCTCAACATCATCAAACTCCTAGGCGACTCCAGTCCCGTGATTATGGTGCTCAACAAAGCCGATCAACCCACCAAAGAACTACCTATTGCCGATTACAAAGCTCGTTTTCCCAATATCATCGAGTTCAAAAAAGTAAGCAGCCATCCTGATTATAAAGACACCATTGTTACGCTCAAAGAAGAAATCAAGCGTATTATCACCAACCAAAACCTGCTACCGCAAATCGGCACCCCACTGCCCAAGGTTTGGATAGACATTCGCAAAGAAATAGAAACCCTACAACAAAGTGGTAAAAACTATATTAGTTACGAAGATTATCTCGATATCTGCGAACGTCACCAAATGACCGAAGAAAGTGCGGGTTTTCTGAGTCGCTTTTTCCACGATTTGGGGGTATTTCTGCATTTTTCTGACGATCTCGAGTTGGCCAATACCGTTTTCCTCAATCATGAGTGGGTCACCAGAGGGGTATATCAGGTATTGGATAATCAGAAAGTAAAAAATAAACACGGCAGGTTTACCGATCGTGATTTGATGGATATTTGGAAAGACCGCAAGTATCGCTCAAAACAACAAGAGCTTTTAGCTTTGATGAAAAATCAAAAGTTTGAAATTTGCTTTGCGTTGCCTGGGCGAAGTGCCAAAAGCTCCAAAACCTACCTGGCGCCCCAATTATTGCCTGCTGATGCTCCTCAGCATAAACTAGAAAAGCTTTTCCCGCCCAAGCCTATCTATCTTAGGTTTGAATACGCCTATCATTTTATGCCCAAAGGAATTCTCACTCGTTTTATTGTGAAAAGAAATCCTGATATACATCAAAATATTTACTGGCTCTATGGTGTCGTGTTGCATTATGAAGATACTTTTGCCTTGGTACAAGAACTATATATCGAGAAAAAAATAGCCATTTTGATCTATGGTAAAAATAAAAAAGAGCTACTGAGTATCATCCGCAAAACCTTGCAAGAAATTCATACCGATTTTCACAATTTATCAGTAGAGGAAATGATCCCCTGCAACTGTAGCGAATGTCAAACGAATACGACCATCTATTTTTATCGTTTTGCCGCATTAAAACGTCGCCTTGAAAAAGGTCGTAAATCCGTAGAATGTGATCTTAGCTTTGAGAATGTATCCATTAGTGGTTTATTAGACGGGGTGGGCAATGTACGGCAATCTACTTTGGAAAATATAGAGCAGTTTATCATTAGAAACCAAATAGATAATGCCTTGGATGCTTTGCTGGAGTATGCCAAACAGCAGGACAATGAGGAACTGGAGCAACAAACGCTCGGCTTGCTAGCCAATTGGAAAAACAACGAGAATGCTTACATCAATCAACGCTTGAGCGAAAATACTTACAATATTCAACGCAATAGTTTACTGCATCAAATCACAAGTCTGATTACCTAATGTCAGCCAGGTACAGGTGGACTATTAGGAATGGTAAAAGTAAAACTGGTGCCTTTATGAAGGGTAGAAGTTACTTCGATAGAGCCATTGAGTTTTTGTAAAATCTCTTTGACAATATATAGGCCCAATCCAGAACCATTAGAACTGACGCTGGCTCGATAAAACATCTTGAAAATATCCTGAAGATGTTTTTCATCAATGCCCTTGCCATTGTCCTGAATCGTAATAGTTGCTTGTTCAGGTACTACTTCTACTTTGATCAAAATCAACGGCTGGGCTTGCTGTAGGTTGTGGTAAACGATAGCATTGGACAATAAGTTATTGAACAAAATCAAGCACCGACTTCGGTCAGAATAAAAAGCACAACTACCATTGACTGCTACTTTTTTTTCTATTCTAATAGCTCCTGGCAAATATTGAAGTTTTTCAAGTACCTGCCCTATCAATTCTTCAAAGTCTATCAATTGTGAATCCCGCTCCATACGGGCATTCATTGAGTAATCAATAATTTCTTCAATAAAATAATCCAGCTTTTGAACACTGGTACGCATTTTATCCAAATAGCCTGCAATGTTTCCACTGGTATCATACTCTATCAATTGTAGCAATCCCAATAAAGATTTTAAAGGAGCCCTTAAATCATGAGAAGCGCTATACACAAATCTATCCAGTTCGGCATTTGCCTTTTTCAGCTCCTCATTGATTGCAATCAAACGGTTTTGGGTTCTCTTTTGTGCATCAATATCTACAATAGCTCCATCATAAAAAGAATTGCCTTGAGCACCCGTAGAAAGAATACAACTCATTAATCCCCAGAAAGGTGTACCATCTTTTTTTAACAGTAAAACTTCCTCATTTTTATAAAACCCACTGTCTTCCAGCTTTTCTTGCAATTCATCCCAGGCATCTTCATTGGCAAATAATGTCTTTACCGACACATTATTTATCTCCTGAAAATCCTCAAATTCAAATAAATCCAGAAAAGAATGATTAATATATACAATACCTTTGTCAGGAGTATGCCTAAAAATAGCTTCGTTGATGTGCTCATTGATCGATCGCAGAATCTGTTCACTCTTACGAGCCAGCGCCTCCGCTTCTTGGTACTTTTTGGCTTCGAGTTTTATCTGATGGTTTGCTTCGTTTAGCTCTTGCGAGTGCATTTCCATCCTTTTTTCTAGCTGTTGATGATCCCGCTCAAAGTCATCATACGTATTGCTAATAGACTCCAGCAAACCACTCAGATTTTCAGGCACTTCTTGCCCCTGAAAAAACTCCTCGAGTTGTTGTCTCAATAGTGGATTAAATTGCTTGTCCATTGTTGCGTATCAAGTAGAAATAGTAGCTCGTAGTACTTTCTAAAGGTATGTATTATTCGTTAATTACCAAAAGTGTGTTTCCATGATCATATTGGGTCTGACACCAATCAAGTTTAGACACCACTTCTGTAGGGGCTTTTTCTGGTGATTTAACCTCTTCAAAACCACAACTTTTATAAAAATCAACCAAGTGATTGAACGCAACACAATAGGTTGTTTGAGTAGGTGGGCAATGATCTAATAAAAAGTGAACGATTTTCCGAGCAACTCCCTTGTTCCGGAAAGCATCTGATACAAACATGCCTCCTAATTCTTTTACCCCAGGGGCCACACTTACCAATCGCCCTATACCCGCTTTTTGGTCAGCTTCTTCGGCCACTGCAATCAGCTCATTGTCAAAATCAGATCGCACAAAGGCTATAGCATCATACTGCGCATTGATCCAATCTATTTCTTCTCTAAACGCTTCTCGAATCTTCATGTAAGGTTACTTTGTGGTTAAAATAAATGCAAAACGGCATTGAAACATCAGATCGCATGCTGTATACAACATTACTTGCTTGTTGAATTTGCTACACTTATCAAGTGCATCCACAGGTTAGATAGTTTTTTGCTTTGTCAAACAAAAATAAGCGAAGAAAGCATCTTAACAAAATCAAGTGTTATTTAGGAAAATAGTTTTTGGGAAAGTCAAAAAAAACGAGGCGAGCAAACTCTGCCGATAAGTCTTGCCATTGGCGAATATTTAGCTCAAAACCAACGATTCCAGTAGTAGGGACATTTTCTATATATTGTGACGAAAAAAAATTAGCCAAACTTGTAAGCCCAGGGTTATGCCCTATCAATAATAGCGTTTGTACCTGGGCTGGTTGTTGTTTGATTAGCTCCAAAAGGGTTTGATAGTATGCTTCGTATATTTGGGGCTGATACAACAATTTTCCCTCCCAGGTAGGTCCCAAAGCCTGCACAAACTCCTCGGCGGTAAGTTTGGTTCGCAGTGCTGGGCTTACCAGCATCACCTCTGGAATGAATTGTTTTTCTACAAACTTTTTGGCCATAAAAGGGGCATCTCTCAACCCTCTCTTATTCAAAGGGCGGTCAAAATCTGCCAAAGACATGTCTTTCCAGCTAGACTTTGCATGCCTTAGTAAAATCAATGTTTTCATCAGTCTCTCATTTGTTCAAAAGCCACCAATACCATGTGTTTATGTAATTATTTCTGGAAATCAAAGAATTTTTACAACTTTTTTCACTTTTTCATAACCTTTCTCAACAAACCCCGTACATACAATTGTACAATTTAAAGTTATTAAGATATAACTTAAAGTAAATCAACAAGATACACATTGTACTTTATGAATATTTCAGTTTAAAGAAATTCAGTTGATGGCCACAATAAAAAAGGCCTTCCATTAAAAATAATAAGGTGTATTCAAGAAATTACAGGTAAAGATTGCTTCCCACCTCAACTTTTGAAAGCAAATCTTACCCACAGGAAAAAATTAAAGAATAGAAGAAACTAAAGAAATTTTATTGAGTGCTAAATTTTATAGTCTAAGTTTGAAAACCGCTCGGAGGGAGATCTGGGTGGTTTTTTTTATTGCTCGAGCGCGCAACATATTACCAAACCAATAAAAGATGCTTACCTTCGTTTTTTAATGTTCAGCATTCTGTATTCAAAACTTGTCATCAGCAAATCTTTGCTCAAATGGATATACTTTTTACCCAACCCGATTGGCAATTATTTACCAACATCAACACCCTCCCCCAACAAGCAGGTGTATCCAAACATTTGCTCCCTCGCCTCATTGCCAAAGAACTTACTGACAACGCACTGGATGTAGACGCATCAGTACAAGTATTCCATCCCGATCCAGACAAAGAAGGTACTTTTGTAGTCAAAAACCTGGGAAAAGGCTTTGATGCCTCTGACGAAGCCATTGCCGAATTTTTCTCTATCAAACGACCACTCACCAGCTCCAAACGCTTTCGTTTGCCCACCCGAGGAGCACTAGGTAATGGTTTGCGGGTAGTTACTGCTACTATTTTTTGTTTAGAAGGTAGCCTCCAAGTAGCCACCAATGGCCGGGTACTTGAGTTAATCCCTCAAGATGATGGTACCACCTCGGTGCGAAGAATAGGCGAATTTACCGAAGAAGGAACTGAAGTACATGTGAGCATTCCGAATGATTATTTTTATTATGATACGCTCGAATGGGCTGGTTTGGCTTTAGCCATCAACCAAGGAACGCACTACCAAAGCAAAACCTGCGCTCATTGGTACGATTCGGATAGTTTTTATAACTTATGCCTCTCTACCCCCGAACAAATCACAGTACAGCAGTTTATTCCCTATTTTGAAGGTATCGCCAAAAGCAAAGTCAAGCACTTGGTACCTCAACTCAATGACGCTTTTTTGGCAAGCTTGCAGCGTGAAGAAAGTGAAACTTTACTCGAGGCCTTACAACAAAACAGTAAATATGTTCCTGCTAAAAAACTGGGAGCCGTTGGCGCATTAGAGCACTTTCCAGGATATGTAAAAATACTCGCTGAATTTGACTTGAAAACAACTCGTGGAACCCATCACGCAACCATTCCGGTAGTCATAGAGGCTTTTGCTCGTATCAATGAAAATACAGATAAAACCCGTTTTTTTGTCAATCGCACGCCTATCATCAGCGATGTAGATGTGATTTACTCTCCCAAACGATTAACCGTTTATGGCTGTGGTTTAAATAATAATATTGACAACCATCGCCTTAAAAACCTTCCCGAAATATGGGTGAATATCATTACCCCTTATATGCCCATTGTGTCTAATGGCAAAGAACCCGACCTATCGGTATTAGAAGATCAAATTACTCAAAGTATTGAGAAAGTGGTGCATCAGCTCAGGCGTAAAATCACTGCACAGGCTAAAGAAAACACTCCACAAGCTACCCTCGCTAAATTACCTTCTCAAAAACAAGTAGTACTGCAAAACCTGGAAGTAGCCATAGATAAAGCCTCTGGTCAGGGGCAATACCGTTATTCTTTGCGGCAGCTGTACTATGTGTTACGCCCCTTTGTAATGGACGCTACCCAGCGAGAACTTAAATACCAAAACTTCAATACCATCATTACCGACTATGAGTTTGAAACTGGTAGGGATTTACCTGGGGTTTACCGCGATGAGCGAGGCACTTTGCTACATCCTCATACCCACGAAGAAATAAAACTAGGTACCAAAAACGTGGAGCGTTACCACCGCCCGGTATTTAATTTTAATAAAATATTGTATTCCGAAAAGGAAGGCTTCTTTGAGATATTGAAAGATGCCGGTTTTTGTGAAAAACACGACTGTGCTTTGCTTACTTCTAAAGGTTTTGCCAGCCGTGCTGCCCGCGATGTCATTGATTTATTGGCTGAAACCGAAGAAGAACTCTTGTTTTTTTGCATTCATGATGCCGATATTTCAGGGACACTTATCTATCAAGCCCTACAAGGTGCTACCAAGGCTCGCCCTGAACGTAAAGTAAAGATTATCAATTTGGGGCTAGAACCCTGGCAAGGACTTGCTATGAACCTGGAAATAGAAACCTTGGAACGCTCCTCGAAAAAAACACCTGCTCAATATGTATTGGATTACGATGCGGTGACTGATGCTCCCAAACCTTACAAATTTGAGGGACAAATGATGACTCGTTGGGAAGATTGGCTTAAAGAATATCGCATAGAACTCAACGCAATGGATACGCCCACCTTTATCCAATGGCTTGACACTGAAATCTCTAAATATGACAATGGCAAAGTGGTACCCGATGAACCTTATCTAAAGGCCGCCGCTGAACAAGACCTCCAGGCAACGCTCAAAAGCCGTATCCGAGCCGAAATTCTCGAGAAAATGGACATTGAGCGATTAGTACTAGAGCGATTAACAAAGGAGTTTCCAGAGTTATTGGAGAAAGTCAATCGATTGGATTTGGAAAATCAGGTGAGGCAAAAGCTAGAAAACGCTCCTAAAAATAGTTGGGGAAAGAGTTTTGCGGAAATTATGCGGAAGTTATTAGAGTAGTAATATTTTTTTACTTACAATTTTTCGTTTAACAACCTGTTAAACCATTTCTATGATTTATTGTCTTACGCTAATACCATTCATCGTTTATTTTAAAAAGAGGCTAATTTGATAAGCTCCTTGGTGAAAATGTATTTGCTTATATTTTATTTGTATATTTGTGTTATCATTCAAAGTAAAGATAATGTGGATTATGATAGCAGGTCCTTATACTCATGGGTCTAAGGATCAAGAAGTATGGAAAAGGAATCATATTTATATGAACGAATTTGCATACGAAGTATACAAAAAAGGACATGTACCTATTATTGGGGTAAACGCAGCCTTGCCTATCATAGAAGCAGTAGGTTTTGACAAGTTTGAGGAATTGATGATGCCTATTTCTTTAGAAGTAGCTCAAAGATGCGATGCTATACTACGAGTAGGTGGAGCATCCAATGGGGCTGATAAAGAAGTCGCAGTATTTCAACGTAAGGGATTACCTGTTTATTACAGTCTTGAAGAAATACCAAATATTCACCAAGATGAAGAAAGTTGAATGATCGCTAAAAGTTAACTTTTAGCAAAAAACCATCATTTAGATGTAAGAATTTTTAGTTTATTATCTTGAAAAACAAAAGCCTAACATTTTTAAAGGCAATTGTTTTTAAAGTTGAATCACCATTTAAACCAAATAT
>DMXI01000621.1 GCA_003483885.1 Microscillaceae bacterium | reverse complement strand
GTAGCCGAAGACGGCGAAAGTGCCATTGAGCAGGTGGCTTTTGTTAAACCTGATTTGATTTTACTGGATGTAATGATGCCAGGAATTGATGGTTTTGAGACTTGTCGTCGCTTAAAAGAAGATGCTACCACCCGTGACATTCCAGTGATTTTTATGACTGCGCTCTCAGATACTGAAAACAAAGTCAAAGCATTCAGCATTGGAGCGGTAGATTATGTAACCAAACCCATTCAACACAAAGAAGTGCTGTCTAGGGTATCGGCCCACCTGACCATTCGCAATCTGCAAAAATCATTGGAAGATGCGAATACCAACCTGGAACAAAAGGTAAGCGAGCGTACCGCCGAACTAAAAGATGCCATGGGTGAACTCCAGGAGCTGAAAAATCAGCTTCAGGAAGAAAACCAATACCTAAGACAAGAAATCAGAGTCAACAATAACTTTGAGGAAATTGTGACCCAAAGCGATGAGTTTCGCCTGGTATTGCAACAAATAGAGCAAGTGGCCCCTTCGGATGCTACGGTACTTATTCTAGGGGAAACTGGTACTGGAAAAGAATTATTGGCCCGCGCAGTACACAACAACAGCCAACGTCGAGAAAAAACCTTGGTAAAGGTAAACTGTGCTTCTTTGCCTGCCAATTTGATAGAAAGCGAACTTTTTGGCCACGAAAAAGGCGCTTTTACCGGAGCCATTGCCAAAAAGATTGGACGCTTTGAATTGGCCGATAAAGGCAGCATATTTTTAGACGAGATAGGTGAGCTACCTCTTGAGCTACAGTCTAAATTGCTGCGGGTTTTGCAAGAAGGAGAATTTGAGCGTTTGGGAAACCCACGCACTACCCGGGTAGATGTACGTATCATTGCGGCAACTAACCGTGACCTGGAAAAAGAAGTAGAAAAAGGTACTTTCCGTTCTGATTTATATTATCGCCTCAATGTGTTTCCGATCAATGTACCACCCTTGCGGGAACGCAAAGAAGATATTACACTACTGGCTTCCTTTTTTGCCCAAAAGTATGGTAAAAAAATCGGCAAAAGTATCAAAACCATTCCCAAGCGTACCGCTGATAAGTTGGTGACTTATGATTGGCCTGGTAATATTCGTGAATTGGAAAACATCATTGAGCGAGCCGTTATTATTAGCCAAAATGGTAAACTGGAAGTAGGGAACTGGTTCAATGTAAACGGGGCGCGTAAGCCTAAAAAAACACCTACCCTGGCCGAATCAGAAAAGGCTTTGATCAATGAGGTACTCAAAATTACTAAGGGACAGATTAGCGGAGAAAAAGGCGCAGCCAAAATATTAGATATCAAGCCTACCACCTTACGTTCTCGTATGGAAAAACTGGGCATTCGTTATAAAAACTAATCAAACAGCCATACAGCCGATGGCCGATCATCGGCTGTATGCTCATTCCTAATCTTTAAATTGTCTACTCATGAAGCAATTATGTCTGCTTGTTATTTTCATCACCTTAGGTTTGGTGCAAGTTAGTCAGGCCCAAAGTATTAATAAAACCTGGCAAATATCCCTCAAAGAAAGCATTCCCTATATGAAGCCTGCCGAGCAAGCTAGTTTTAAACAACTAGATGCCAGTATGTTAGATATGATGAAAAAAACATTTGAAAAACTGCGTTATAAATTTAGCAGTGGAGGAGTGTTAGAGGTAGTAGCTACGGATGCTGGAAATACGGCTACGATGCCTACTCCAGGACGCTGGACCAAAAGTGGTAATACGTTAACTTTATTTCCGCAGGGTGGTACCGCGCAAGATAAGCAAGTCTTTACCATTGTGAAGCTTACCAGCAAGGTCCTGGTCTTAAAAAAAGAAGAAGGGGATTATGTAGCATTTGTAGCAGTGGATTGATTGTTGAATGATTAAATGGCTAAATGCTCAGATGATGTATTGTCTAACCATTTAGCCATTTAATAAATTAAACCATTCCGCAATTATTGTTGAACTCCAACAGGTGGCATCATTTCCGCTATTTGTGCTTTTAGTTGCTCAGTAGCGGCCAACAATGGCAAACGAACCGCATTGGTGCAGAGCTCTTGTAACGCCATGGCTTGTTTTACCCCTACTGGATTACTCTCAGTATAGATATAAGGGTTGATGCCTGAAAGCTGATACAATCCCTGAGAAGCTTTTCTAAAATTACCTGCCAGCGCATCTTGAACCATTTCGGCAAATATAGCCGGAAAAGCATTGGCCAATACCGAAATCACCCCTTGACCGCCTATCGACATCATAGGAACAGTCAACATATCGTCTCCCGAAATCAATAAGAAATCTTCCGGTTTGTTTTTAGCAATCTCAATGCATTGTACCAAATCTCCAGAAGCCTCTTTTACTCCAATAATATTTGCATGCTGTGCCAATCGCAAAGTAGTTTGGGCACTCATATTAGAGGAAGTACGTCCTGGTACGTTGTATAAAATAAGGGGCTTAGGGGAGTTGTCAGCAATTAGGTTATAGTGCTGATAAATACCCTCTTGCGAAGGTTTGTTGTAATAAGGGCTTACCGACAAAATAGCATCTACTCCGTCTAGAGGAGTATGAGCGATGGTCTCCAGAATTTCTTGAGTATTATTTCCTCCAATACCGTATACAACAGGGATATTTTGAGGATTATTGTTTAAAGTAAACTCTAGTACTGCTACCTTTTCTTCTTTGGTCAAAGTAGCCGATTCTCCGGTAGTGCCCATCACCACCCAATAATTTACTCCTCCTTGCGAGGTGTGATTCAATATTTTTTTGAGAGCCTCAAAATCTATAGTGTGGTCTTCTTTGAAAGGGGTTACCAGTGCTACCCCAGTTCCAATAAATTTTTCGTATAGCATCTGTTCAATAAAAGTATAATAAGTTTTCTACTTGGAAATATTAAAACAACCCAGTTTAATCAACATACCGTGGACTATGGACTGTCAACCGTGGACTTCAAAACTAGTTTTTAGTCAACTTTTTAGTATAATGTAACATTTGTTTAATGAGTTCATCTACCCCATTGGTTTCTTTGAGGTCTAGCATTAGCTCAAAACAAGATTCCTGCTCAGGAAAATATCGCCCAATGCGACACTTTGCCTGACTTTTCAGCAATATAGAATCAAAAGGTAAAAAGTGATTGACCGTGACACAATATAAGTAATCGAAGGGAGTTTCTATGAAGTTTTGTACCGGTCGTGATTTTATTTTACCCAGGGTAGTAATATCTTTTTTGGAAAAAAACTCATAGCGAAAATTGTAAGGATTGTTTTCGAGTCGCTCAAAGTAGGTCAACAAAGTAAGGTTTTTACCTTCGTTTTGCAGTGTTTTGACAAATTCATTGAGGGCATCATGTTTTTCATCGTCTTCTATTTTAAACAAAATCCCAATGTTTTTGGCATCCTGATAATTAGAAGTAGCTCTTGTGGTGTTGGAACCTGCTTTTTGAGAAAACCGATTTCTTAGATTAAATACATAATCACTAATCT
>DMXI01000631.1 GCA_003483885.1 Microscillaceae bacterium | reverse complement strand
AAGTTAATGTATTCATAAACAACTAGTTATAGCCTGTTTTTATTCAAATACATTTATTATTAGGTTGACGCTCATGCGTAAGACGGGGCATTTCTTGGATACTGTCTATCCAAAATTACCAGCCGAAAGAAAAATTAAATACAAAGATGCGCGATTAAATAATTCTGGAAGAATCGTCAAATAAATTAAGGTATTTATCTAATGTTTTGACCTTTTTATCGAAAACAGACATCTTTATTACATGTAATAAAGTATTGTAACCAATAGAAATTGTTCGGATTGACAAACATACTATTCGCTTTTCTTAGTCAAGGTTGATCACTCATCAAACAGGCGTGCAAAATAACAGGCAATAAAATCTTGGGAACAGAAAAAAGGTAGGAAGAGAGAGGCATAAAGCGAGTGAATACACCATCATATCAATGAATATTGTTTTGATTGAGGATATTAGGATAATTTTATAAGCTAGGTTTTTCATCCCACAAAACAATATTCTTCCCCAAAAACTCGATCATTATTAGGCTGTTTTTGTTCTGAAACCAGTACTTATCTGATCATCAGCGAAATATCCCCAAAACTATTCATGTATTAATACTTATTGTATTGAAGGCTTTTTTGAGGTAAAATTATAAGACCAAGTTTATTCATACAATTTTAGTGACATTACTTACATAAATATATAAATACCCTGGTATTTGAATGTGAATAAAAAACACAAATAATCAGCTAAAAATCACGAGAATCAGGGTATAAACTGAACGAGGGCTTCATTTGAGCTCCATTATCATCTAGACTAATTTTATTATAATATTAACAATTCACTAACTATGAAAAAGAAAATCTTAATTGTAGAAGACATGCAAGCAGTGCGTAATGTTATTGCCAATGCCCTTAATGAGTATGAAATCGTAACTGCGAGTTATGGTTTAGAAGCGTTAAAAATATTGGATGAATCGCCCTCAAGCATTGACTTGGTTTTAAGCGATTATAATATGCCTAACATGAGCGGAATGAAGTTACTTACCAAGATTCGAAAGCATGCAAACTCTGACATTGCCGATGTTCCATTCATTATGCTCACCACCGAAAGAGATATTAAGAAAAAGAAGAAAGCAAAGGATGCTGGACTCACTGATTGGATTGAAAAGCCATATAATTATGAGGTTTTTAAAGGAAAGATTAGACATGCGTTGAATAAGTCTGAAAAAGTAAAATAATCATTATTTTTCCTTTATATGGCAATATTCGCAAAAGTGAATATTCAAAATAAAAACCTGTCAATCAATTAAATGAGTCAATTCAGTGATAAGTTTATTCAAGAGTCTCAAGATATGTTGGCTGATCTTGAGGGGGATTTAATAGAACTTGAAAAGGATTTATCAAACGAAGAGTATTTGAATAACATATTCAGGTATTTGCATACCATCAAAGGTGGTGCACTTCTGATAGGTCTTGATCATTTGGGGAGTTTTATCCACGAGATTGAGACCATCTTTGCCATGTTGAGAGATGGAACCAAAAAAATAGACGATCAAATTCTTAGTCTAAGCTTTCAGGCAGTTGATCACATCAAAAAAGTTTTAAACGATCCCAATCTTACAGATAATTTCCTGAAAGAAAATCAGCAAAATTTGATCATTGTTCTCAAACAATTACAGAATCAAGATCAAAGCTTGGAAAATATAGTTCCTAAAGTGAATTATATTTATGGGATTACAGTCAAGCCAATATACCCTCTAAAAACAGATACAGAACATCCCATCATTTTTGTGATAGAGGAGTTAAAAAGTGCCTATGAAAATCATTTTCTTAAAAGAGTAGCGCACAAGGAAGAGATCCTGTTTTGGTTCATCATTGTAGATCAAGTCAGTGAAAAAGATGAGCTAGAGGCCTTGTTTTTGTTTGTGGAGGATGACTTTGAAATCTCCATCCAAGAATTGATTTCATCTAAGGATTTTCATTTGAACGAACAAGTGAAGACGAAGCTCGACGAGCAAATCCAAGGTAAAAAAGAGTTACCTTCCTTAGAAGATACAAAAAAAATATTTGCAAACTTTTCAAAACAAATTTCCAAACCCAAGCCTGAGGGAGCTAGTCAGGACAACTCAACAGCCATCAACGAAAATAAGGCAAAAGAGAGTATGGGGAGTACCCGTATTTCAAAATATAAAGTAAATCGTTTGATGAATGCAGTGAGTGAGTTAATGACCCTGAATTCATCCTTAAAAAATATTGCTTCTGCGCATAATTTAAACGATTTAAACCTGATTGTTGAAAAAATAGAGCTAGAAATCAATCATCTTAGAGAGGATGTATTTAGCCTAAACTTACGCCCTTTGAGTACGCTCAATACCCAGTTTAAAAGAATGGTCAGGAATTTATCCAAACAACAAGGGAAAAAAGTGGCGTTTGAAATGATAGGGGGCGATACCGAATTGGATAAGCAAGTGATTGAGTCTTTAGAAAATCCATTACTTCATATTTTAAGAAACTCTATTGATCACGGGATTGAACCTAGTGAGGAGAGGTTAAAAAAAGGAAAAAAAGAAACTGGGCTAATTACTTTGAGCGGCTATTACACTGGAACAGATGTCATCATAGAAATAAAAGATGATGGTCGTGGAATCAATGCAGGCAAAGTCAGAGCAAAGGCCATTGAAAGGGGAATTATTAAGGAAAACGAGGTGGTTTCAGACGAAGAATTGTATCACTTGATTTGCTATCCTGGTTTTAGTACTACCGAGGAGGTAACTGAGCTTTCGGGAAGGGGAGTAGGGATGGATGTCGTAAAGAAAAATATTGATAGTCTGAAAGGGAGTTTGCATATTTCATCTATTCCTCAAAAGGGAACCCACTTTACCATCCGTTTGCCACTGACACTATCTATTGTGGATGGACTACTGGTGGATGTGGAAAATGTAAAATACATTGTACCCATGTTTAGTATTGATCGGATTTATCGCCTCCCGACGAAATCAATTGAACGAGAAGATTATTTTTCTTCTTTGGTGCAAGTAGATGGACAGCAAATATCAGTACTTAATTTACGAAAAGAATTTCAGTTCAACCAACAAGAAAATACCGATGTCAAGGAGATGGATGTCATTATGTTATCAAATAATGAGAAAAGCCACGGTATCGCAGTTGATAAAATTTATGGTGAAATTCAGGCCATTATAAAACCTATTGGAAAATATTTCAGCACCCAAAAATACATTCTGGGGAGCTCCATATTGGGCGATGGCTCACTTGCGCTGGTACTGGATACTCATAGATTGATTCATCAATTTCATTCAAAGAACTAATCAAATGACCGAAAACACAGAAAAGGCATTAGCATCGTATCTGACATTTACATTGGGGGACGAATACTTTGCGGCTTCTATTCAAAAAGTACGAGAAGTTTTGGAAATGCAACCTATTACCCGTATCCCCAAATCTTCAGCTTTTGCAAGGGGGATCTTAAACTTAAGAGGTAATGTTCTTCCGATTTTTGACACTCGCCTAAAGTTTGGTCTCGAAAAAGTAACTGATAGTCCAAAAACCAGAATCATTGTGCTAGAAATAAACTATCAAAAAGAGTCGCTGTTAGTAGGGGCTGTGGTAGACAATGCCTTGGATGTGGTACAGTACTCTTCTGACGAAATCATACCACCTCCTTCCCTGGAAGATTACAAAAACGCTGTTTTTGTGGAAGGTATTCTCAAACTGGATGAAGTGTTTGTAATGTTGATCAATGTAGACAAAATATTTTCTCCTTCTGAGATGGACTCGCTCACTGAAATGGCTTAAAAATAAAAATTTAGTATTTAATTAATAGCATCAAACGACAAAGTGTACACCAAGCGAATATGTAAATCTCTTATGTTTTCAAATTTTCAATCAATTAAGACTCAACCCAATGATTGCAAATCGCTTTTGTATATTCTTAATGATTTGCCTAATGGCATATCCCTTCATTCAAACAAATTATGCTCAAGAACCTGAGAAAAGGGATGTAAACTCAAGAGTCAGCGCCTCAGGTTCTGCCCAGAACCCAAGCCCTTTTGATTTTACTACGATCGTACAAGGTGGTATATTTCGCAATTTTGCTGGTGGCCTTCGAACTGGGAATGATTATATGGGCAGAGTACATCTGATCATAAGCCTGGATACAAAAAAAGCAGGGCTGTGGAAAAACGGCAAACTGTTAGTGAATGGGGTCAATGCCCATGGAGGAAATCCAACTAGTACCTACATAGGAGATTTTCAACCCATCTCTCGAAATGAAGCTGCCCCTGAACGAACCGGATTATTTGAATTATGGTATCAACACCATTTTGGTAAGGTGAGCATTACTGTAGGCTTACACGATATGAATTCAGCCCTTGGGCTGAGTGAGTATGGTGGGAACTCAATAAACTCTGCATTTGGCATGAACCCAAGCATTACACCAAATGTAGGAAATGCATTTTCTATTTTTCCCCGAACAATGCCTGGAGTTTATTTACAAGCCAATGCCCTAAAAATTGGCAAAAACCTACTCAATATAAAGGCAGCCGTATATGCCGGGTTTGCCAGTAGTGTAGAGGATGACCCTTACAATATCCAATGGGATATGGATGGTTCAACTCATTCAAGGCTTGAAATACAGTATGTTCAAATGAAAGGTGAGTTGCAAAGAGGCATTATAAAAGCAGGGGTGATGTATCACTCTGGCAATTTTGCAAATGTAACCGATACACAACAAACCGTAGAAGGTAACCTAGGTTATTACCTTATCGCTGATCAATTAATATTCCCTGAAGATACAAAAACCAATCAAGGACTTGGGCTATTCTTACAAGTAGCCACTGCACCTGGTAATCAAAACCTTATCGATCTTTTTTATGCTTTTGGCATCAACTACAAAGGCATATTTCCAAAAAGAGAACAAGACATATTGTTTCTGGGCTTCTTAAACTCTATGATGAATGATAACCTTGTGGCAACAGGCTTCGAGAAAAATCGCTCGCTCATTGAGTTAAATTATGCTTTGAGACTTGGAGAGTACTTTACAATTCAGCCCGATTTGCAGTATATAATCAATCCGGGTGCTCAACCACAGCTTGAAGATGCCCTGATGGGCTTATTAAGATTTTCAATAAACTTTTACTAAAACTAATGTTAAGCTAGCAATGAAGTTTAAAACCCAACTAATTTTAGCCAATGGCGCGACACTGTTAGTGTTACTTTTGATAGGTGTCATTGTTTATTTCAACATCAACAGGCTTCTTGATGATACCAAATGGGTAGAACATACCTACAAGGTAATTGGGAAAGCCAATCAGCTCGAACGCTATATGATTGACCAGGAAACTGGTATGCGTGGCTTTTCCATCAGCGGAGATGAGGAATTTCTTGAACCTTACAAGTCTGGTAAGGCCTCTTTTGACAAACTCATTACAGAACTCAAAACCACGGTAAGCGATAACCCTCCCCAAGTGCAACGGCTAGGTAATATCGAAAATCAGGCAAAAGAGTGGAGAAGAGAAATTGCCGAGAAATACATCAATATTCGCAGATCTGTAAGGGAAGGAAAAGATGTTGAGAATAATCCAGGTAAGCAAGATAAATTAAACGCAATAAAAAGTGTAGTTGCTTCTGCTACGCTTGATACTCTCAATAAGCAAAAACTTTTGGCTGATTTAGAAAGTATGAAGGATTTGGATGGCTTTTATACTTTATTCGATAAAAAAGAAGGTAAAAAATATATGGATCAAATCCGATCCAGGTTACAGGAATTCAAGGATATAGAAGCAAGCTTGTTAACAACTCGTTTGAAAAGACAAGAAGCAATGGCCACTACGACAAAAAACATTGTCATATTTAGTATTTTACTAGCCTTGATCATTGGCACATTTGCGGTAGTATACATTACTCGAAATGTGCTCAAAACATTGGGTGGAGAGCCCGTGGAAGTGGCACAAATCCTTAATAAAATTTCCAATGGTGATTTGAGTATTGATATTGACAAAAAGGACGCTAAAGGTTTGTATGCAAGTGTTCAGGTAATGGTCAAAAAATTAAGAGAAATTGTTACAGAGATAAGACATGGAGCCGATAATATTACAATTGTAAGTAGAGAAATGAGTCATTCGGCTCAAAACATTTCTGAAGGAGCCAATTCTCAAGCTGCCTCTACCGAGGAGGTGTCAGTATCAATGGAGCAAATGCTTGCCAACATTGAGCAAAATACGGGAAACTCAAAGCAGACCGAAAAAATGGCTATGAATACCCTCAAAGAAGTGGAGAAAGGAAAAGATGCAGTAGTTGAAACGGTTTCTTCTATGAAAAATATTGCTGATAAAATTACGATTATCAATGATATTGCCAGAAGAACTGATATACTTGCCCTCAATGCTGCTGTGGAAGCTGCCCGAGCTGGAGAAGTAGGAAAAGGTTTTGCAGTAGTGGCGACAGAAGTAAGAAAGCTTGCCGAACGAAGCCAAACCGCCGCGGTAGAGATTGATATGCTTTCTAAATCTAACGTGACTATTGCCGAAAATGCCAGTAAACTTTTCAATGAACTGGTGCCTAATATTCAGAAAACCACCCAACTTGTACAGGAAATTAATGCAGCAAGTTTAGAGCAAAACTCTGGAGCAAAACAAGTTAACAGTGCCATTCAAGAATTAAACTTGGTGATGCAGCAAAACGTATCAGGTTCTGATGAATTGGCGGCTACCTCAGAAGAGCTGTCAAGTCAGGCGAATTCACTCAAAAACATGATTAGTTTTTTTAAACTACCAAATGGCCAAGAGATGAGGAAATCATCGTTCAACACCTCTTTTCAAATACCAGTAAACATAAAACAAAATGAAAAGAAAATAAAAAGCCAAACAAAAGGTATCCATCTCGACCTGGGTGATTCTAATGTCAGTGATGATGACTTTACCACATATTCATAATTCACTAATTGCTGGATATTAATGCCAACTATTCAAAATAAAAGTTGTCTCGGGCAAAGAGAGTTTCAAGTCATCAGTGAATTTATTTATACTCATTTTGGCATATTGCTCCCTCTCAACAAAAAAACACTGGTAGAAGCTCGTTTGCAGAAAAGGTTGTTTGCTTTGCAAATGGACTCATTTCAAACATATGTTGATTTTGTAATGGGTGCCGAAGGTCAGGAAGAAATTCTGCATATGATTGACAGAATTTCTACCAATAAAACTTCTTTTTTTAGGGAATGGAAGCATTTTGTGTTTTTGGCCGAACATCTTTTGCCTGAGCACGAAAAAAACTTTGGAAATAACCCGCTCAAAATATGGAGTTCTGCCTCTTCTAGCGGACAGGAGTGTTATAGTGTTGCTATGGCCATTGAAGAATATAATCAACTGTCGGAGGTCAATATCGATTATTCTATTCTAGGAAGCGATATTTCTATCACTGTTTTACAAACGGCAGTAGATGCAGTTTATAAAGGAAAAGATTTGGAACAAGTACCCCTTGCACAAAGAAAGCGTTACTTTTTACGCAGTAAAGACAAAATGGTGGATAAGTTTAGAATAGCTCCAGGTGTTAGAAAAAAAACTAACTTTCAGTGGCTAAACTTGATGGATGCATATTATAATGTTCCTCGAGGCTTTGACATCATTTTTTGCAGAAATGTATTGATCTATTTTGATCGAAAAACCCAAAAAGAAGTGATTAGTAAACTATTACTAAAGTTGAAATCGGGGGGCTACCTGTTTCTAGGGCATGCGGAGTCTATACTCGACCTCAACTTCCCAGTAAAGATGATCGAGCCAAGCGTTTATCAAAAAATTAAATAATTAATGTCTAAAATTAAACTTTTAATCATAGATGACTCGGCATTAGTAAGACAGGTTTTGACAAAAATTTTTTCGTCTGATCCTGAAATAGACATTGTGGGAACAGCATCGGACCCTTATGTAGCTGCCAGAAAAATGAAGGAGATAAAACCTGATGTGATTACATTGGATATTGAAATGCCTCGCATGGATGGCATTACTTTTCTTCAAAGACTCATGGCACAATACCCTATTCCGGTGGTGGTAATCTCAACCCTTACTGTAGAAGAAGCAGATACTGCACTTATGGCTTTAGAGGCAGGTGCCGTGGAAGTGATTTCCAAACCCAAGATCAATACCAAAGAAGCACTGGAAGAAAGCACGATTAAACTTTGTGCTGCGGTCAAAACAGCTTACTATGCTCGAGTAGAAAGAAAAAGAGTAATTAGTAAACCAAAAAGAAGCACTCATTCTGAAAGTACCACAACCCCACAAAAAAGGAGAAATGATATCATTAGAACCACTGACAAAGTAGTGGCTATTGGAGCTTCTACTGGGGGAGTGAAGGCCATCAAAGAAATTCTGCAGCAATTTCCTGTAGATTGCCCCGGTGTAGTCATTGTGCAACACATGCCCAAACTATTTACCAAACAATTTGCATTCAGGCTAGACAACGAATGTGAAGTAAGTGTAAAAGAGGCAGAAGATGGGGAAAGCATATTAAAAGGCCATGTACTGATCGCACCAGGCAACCTACACCTTACCGTAAAGCGTAGTGGTGCCAAATATATTGTTCAGCTTTTGGATGCACCTTTGGTAAATCGCCACAGACCTTCGGTAGATGTTTTGTTTCAATCGGTTGCCCAATCGGTAGGTAAAAATGCCATAGGAGTAATATTGACAGGAATGGGGAGCGATGGTGCCAAGGGCATACTGGATATGAAAGTAGCTGGTGCTTTTACCATTGCACAAGATGAGCAGTCATCGGTTGTATATGGTATGCCCAAGGAAGCGGTTAAGTTGAACGCCATAGATAAAATATTAAACCTAAATCAGATTGCACCTGAAGTCATCAGAAAAGCCAATCAAGTGTAAAACGCTGATTTGATGCCATGAACCCAAAGCTCCTCAATTCAGTAAACTAGCATTTACAAAAACTGCAAACAGATAATTTCTAATAAGAAATCCATTAGGAACTTTAATTTGTTTGTAAATTTCCTTAGTACTATTACTTTAATTTGTATAATACCGATCCACAATGAAAATCCGTATAAGATTGATTCGACTTTAAACTTCGTGTCACCTGTTCAGTAAAGCCGTTCATTTTTTTCTTCAGCAAAAAAAACGAACCAAAAAATGCCGCGGCTGTACCCAGTGTTGCCTAAACTTGCTTCATTACGTCTCAACGGATTAAACTCGCTGCGCTCAAACAAGTAATCCGTTGCCCTTCGGGACGACTTCATTACTCAAGTTTTTAACGGCCACTGGGTAAGGCCGAAACAAAAGCTGGCGCAAACCTGGCCCGTTCCTACTAAATAAAAGGTGTACGTATTTTCTCAAAGGATTGGTATGAGAACTCTGTTCGGGTTTAGCCACTAATATTGTGACTCAACAATATAACTGTAAAATCATTTAGTATTTCCTTGAAATGCTTTAACTCCTACCTTAACCATCGCTTTTCTTTGTGTTTAGATGTAATTAATCATTGAAGTCGAGATGGCTTCATTCATAAAACACAGTTAAAGCGATGATTGTAAAAAAAGAAATGTATGATAAAGAACTACAGGCTCAATACAATCAATATCGATTCCTTGTTTCTATTAATTCGAAGAGGTGGAGTCTTAGACTAATGAATCGCCTTGTGAGGCTTACCAAAGGACAAAAGCTCAAAGGAGTAATCAATGAAACGCATTTTGTGTCGAGTACCACTACAAAAGCACATAAAATTCGTACAAGGGTTTTTCGCCCGCAAGGAGTCACCGAAAAGCTTCCTGCCATGTTATATTTGCATGGAGGTGGATATATGATGGGCATACCTGAAATGGCGATGCCTTTCTATTCAGATATCATCAAAAGACGAAAGGTTGTGATTGTTTCACCCGATTATCGCCTTTCTCAGAAGAATCCGTTTCCTGCGGGGTTTAATGATTGTTATGATGTACTTCTATGGATGCGAGACAATGCAGAAGAACTTAATATAGACCTTGATAACTTTATCGTTGGAGGACACAGCGCAGGCGGAGGAATGACCGCGGCCATTACGCTGAAAGTTCGTGATACCAAAGATGTAAAGCTTGCTTTTCAGATGCCTATCTATCCAATGCTTGATTATAGAATGATAACGAAATCTTCGAAAATGCTGGGGTCCACTATGTGGGATGCTAATATCAATGCTTTTGCTTGGAATCTTTATCTTAGAAACCTTCAAGGACAAGTACCTGTCTATGCTTCTCCTGCGTTGAATGAAGATTACCGTGGCTTTCCACCGACTATAAGCTTCGTAGGGGACTTGGAACCATTTTACGATGAAAATATCGCCTATATAGAAGCCTTAAAGAGTGCTGCTGTACCAGTCGAGTTTAAAGTTTTTAAAGGTGGTTATCATGGCTTTGAGGTAGGTTCTCCAAAAACAACCATTGGTAAAGAAGCTAATGAATTTCAGCTAGATGCTTTTGAAAAATTTTATGATCAATACATTCAATAATTGAAGTCGAGATGACTTCATTCATTTAACATTTGTGAACTCACAAGAATACCATAGTTATTATGCAACAGGTCATAGAAATAAATAAGATTTCTCAGATGCATCAAATGGGAGGACTACCAAAGCCCAAGCATCAACTGGTTAGTGTGATTTATAATCGAGATATTAAAACTACTGCGAGCTTGCAGGGGATTAAGGTAATCAATTATTTGTACACCGTCATCTTTAAATCTTCTATGATTTGCAGTTCCGTTTCCTATGGCAGGAATTTATACGATTATGAAGAAGGCACATTGGTATTCACTTCTCCAGGCCAAGTAATGGAATTTAAAAGCGATACTAAAGAAGATGAACAGATAGATCCTGATGGTTGGTCATTAGTATTTCATCCAAATATTTTTAGAAGATCTGATCTAGCTGATAAAATTAACAGGTATTCTTTTTTTCATTATGATTCAAACGAAGCCTTGCATCTATCAGACTATGAGAGAAGTTCTATTGAAGACTTATTAAACAAAATTATCCAAGAATACAGTCAACACCTTGATCGTCACAGTCAGCATCTTATCGTATCAAATATTGAGTTGTTTTTGGATTACTGCTTAAGATTTTATGATCGCCAGTTTTTTTCGAGAGCGAGTCTTAATAGAGATGTTATATCGAAATTCGAAAGATTGCTACTCAACTATTATGAGGCTGACCAAGCTTGTTTAGAAGGAGTTCCAAGTGTAGAATATTGTGCAAAACAACTCAATTTGACACCGAATTATTTAAGCGATTTGTTAAAAAAAGAAACAGGTAAAACAGCCTTGGAACATATTCACCTCTTTTTAATTGAAAAAGCAAAAAATAGCCTATTGAACTCTAGTGATACTATAAGCGGAATCGCTTACTCATTAGGGTTTGAATTTCCACAACGCTTTAGTAACTTATTTAAATCCAAAACTGGAATGAGCCCAAAAGAATACAGGACTTTAAACTAAAAAACGATTACAACTTAGTATAACAAAACGAAGACGAGATGACTTCAAGGAGTAATCTGTACTTGTTCATTGAAAATCGGAAATAAATATATTCGCGATGATTGAAAATGGTCAACAACCTCCTGAACATTATCAGGAATTAATAAACTAAATGCCTTTTCTTTAAACGACACATATCTATCAAGTTCACTCTAAACATACTCTTATAAAAAAACATAAAGTACCTCCACGAATTAGCTAATTTAGGATAGGTTATTATGTCAAAAGCCTTAAATTTTTCCAGCTCTCCCAGAGGTAATGACTTAGGTTTTTTTGCTGACTTTAGTTAGCAAAAGAGTACCCACATTTATTATTCACGCAGGTTTTCTTAAAAATGAGATGACTTCATCGTTGAAATAGGTCTCTTTAAATTGATATGGACTTTCATTCTTGGCTTTTTGTCTACATTTACCCCTTGTTACAAAAATATAAAGGCAAGAAAGCCTAAGACCATAAGTGTAACTTTTACAAACTATAAAACATATGATATTTTTAGGAATCAGAGACCGAATCACGGGGTTGAGTGTATGCAAAAACTTCAAACTTTTATGGGTACTTATTGGCTGGTTGGCAGTGCAGCCAAGCCATGCGCAAACCTTAGGCTGGGTGAATAGCCTGGGTGGGAGCGAAAAATTTGAACAAGGAGAAAAAGTGTTGACTGATAAGGCCGGTAATATTTACATCACGGGATCATTTGGCAACACCGTAGATTTTGATTTTTCTGATGCAAAAACCGAATTGACGGCTCAAGGACCTTCAGATGTTTTCTTTGCCAAATACAATGCAAATCGAGAACTGCTGTGGGTAAAGAGCATAAGTGGTAATTCGTTTGAAGATGTTACCGACATGGTGCTAGACGAAATGGGAAACCTATACCTCACTGGTGGATTTGATGGCATGGTTGATTTTGATCCAGGTGCTGGCACCCAAAACTTGACAGGTGCCGGTTGCGATGATATTTTTCTGGCCAAATATAACACCAATGGGGAATACCAATGGGCTTTTCGTATTGGTGGGAGCCAGTGTGACTTTGGAGGAAACATCGCGCTTGACAATGCGGGTAATCTTTATCTAACAGGGAGCTTGAGACAGTCTACCACTGCGGTAGATTTTGATCCTGGAACTGGTACCCAAAACTTAAATTCTGTAGGACCTTCGGCCAGTATATTTGTGGCGAAGTATAGCACCGATGGAGCGTATCAGTGGGCGTTTGTAGTAGGATCGCCTACCGAATTTAAAAACATGGCAGAGTTTGAGACAATCTGGAACAATGCCTCCAATGAGCTCATCATTGCAGGAAGGGTTGAAGGAGTAGCCGATTTTGACCCAAGCAGTAACACGGCAAGTTTGGATGACACGAATGGAGGGGCATTTATTGCTAAATATGACAAAGATGGTAATTATATATCGGCCAAAAACTTTGGTGCTGCTGAAACCGAGGCCCGCTCAATGATACTAGATAATGCGGGTAATATTTACATTGGGGGGAGCTATAAAGGAGCTGATGTTGATTTTGACCCAGGAACCAATACCACCAAACTGACTAGTAAAGGGAAAGATGATTGGTTTGTGGCTAAATACAATAGTGCTGTTGAGTTACAGTGGGTCAAAGGATTAGGAGACGCTACTAATAATGACTTTCCGGAAGGAATTGCCCTTGATGATGCAGACAATGTATATGTGGCTGGAAATTTTACTGGGGAAATCAGTTTCAACGACCCTGCCAACACGACTAAAATACAAGCCAAGGGTTCAGCCGATGGATTGTTGGTGAGTTATGACAAAGACGGTAACTACCGTTTTGCAAACAACATAGGAGGCAATGAATTTGACACAGTCAATGAAATATTTATAGATCAAAGTACCAATGGCATCTACCTGACTGGTTCTTACTCGAGTACAGCCGATTTTGCTATTAATAATGGGACTGCAACTACTATAACCAGTCAAGGGGGAGAAGATATCTTCTTGGCGCTGTATGGAGAGGCTGAAATAAACCTTACCCTTAACAATCGTAGTATTGCCAGTGGAACTACCCTCGATTTTGGAAACGTCGCAGTAGGCAGTAGTTCGGCTGATTCAACCATTGCGATTGAAAGCAAAGGCGTTTTTGAGCTTACCTTGAGTGGTACTGCAGGGAGCTTTGTAGTGTTGAGTGGTACCAATGCCAGCGATTTTAGCGTGACTCAAACTGGAGTTACTTCCCCCATCAATACAGGTGCGCAAGTTACTTTTACTGTACGCTATACGCCAAGTGCAGCAGGGACCGCTGCTGCATTGCTTACGATTCAAAACAATGATAGTAATGAAGGTACTTATACTGTTCAATTGGCAGGAACTGGTGTGAACAACGTGACCAGCCTCTCAGGGCAAACCACGGAACTTGCCTGGAAAGTAGGGCCAAACCCAACGACTGAGCGTATTACCATATACAATCAACAGTTTGCCGCTCAAAGTATTCGCTATCAAATCGTTGATCAGCAAGGGAAAGTGCGCTTATCGCAGGTAGAAAATGTAAAAAAAGGGAGTATTACCATTAACCTGGACCCAATACCGAAAGGGCACTATTTGTTGATGCTCCAGGCAGGGGAGAAGCAAATGACCAAAAGAATAGTGAAGCGATAGTCGTCAGAACTTCTTTAAACAAATAACCAACACTAAACCCAACTCAAGAATGGCTGAGTTGGGCTTAGTTGTTTTTTATCAAGGTATGAGGCGTAACCCTTGATTTGTATCCTGAAAAACAAGGCATTTTTCGCCAAGCTTATGGCTTATTTTTGTACAAAGCCAATAACTGAGCCACCGTTTTTTTGAGTTTGTGTACAGGCTCCTGGCTTTTAAAAATTTGACTATCTACAATGGCATTTTCGAATAAGGAGTAGATCGTAAAAGCCAAACCTTCCTCAAAATCAATCAATTGTTGTTGAAAGAACAGCAATAAGTATTTTTTGTGTTTTTGAATCCGACGGAGAATTTGGCTTTGTTCGGCAGGTATTTCAGAAACCAGGTTGATAAAAGAACAGCCTCGATAATTGTTTATTTCATTGTCTTGAATCAAAAGATCAAAGGTAGCCAAGACTTTATCTTCCTTATCTATAATAAATTGATTGTGGGCATTGCACCAATCTAAGTGTCGCTTTTCTAAATACGCCACACACAAATCTTCTTTGGTTTTAAAGTGATAGTACAAACTCGCTTTGGCTACCTGGGCTTCTTCAATGATCTGATTGATGCCTGTACTACCATAACCTTGTTTGTGAAACAAATCGGTGGCCACCGTGACAATGCGTTCTTTTACCCCTAGTTTTTCTGACATACGCTAAATTGCTTTCATAAAAGAACGAATTTTATCGATAATTTCGTTCCCATCTTCTTCGAGGGCAAAGTGCCCGGTATCAAAGATATTATAATCTATATTTTTTATATCCTTTTTGAAGGCCTCCGCTCCGCTTTCCGGAAAAAAAGCATCATTTTTTCCCCATACCACCAATACAGGCGGTTGGTGATCTCTAAAATACTGCTGCCATTCAGGGTATAGCTTTATATTATTTTGATAGTCATAAAACAAATCTAAGTGCATTTGATGAGCCTGAGGGCGCGACATACGTAAGTAATCCAAATTCCAACAATCAGGGTTTACATTTTCGGGATTGCGAGTGCCATGGGTATATTGCCACTTGAGCCCTTCCAACGAAAAAGAAGGCAACAAAGCGCACTCGGTTTCTTCGTTTCTATTGGCCCACAAAACCCGTAACCCAACCCAACCATCGCCAAGACCTTCTTCGTAAGCATTGCCGTTTTGGGTAATGATTGCCATAATCTTTTCGGGGTATTTACTGGCTATTCTAAGCCCAACGGGTGCCCCATAATCCTGAATCATGATCGCAAATTTGTTTAATCCCAATTGATTCAAAAATGCTTCTACGCTCAGTGCCAGGTTATCAAAGGTGTAGGCGTAATCTGACGGAGCAGGGAAATCACTTTCTCCAAATCCAGGGTAGTCAGGAGCGACCAAATGAAACTCATCCGATAACTGATCCAACACTTTACGGTATTGATGCGAAGATGAAGGAAACCCATGTAACAGTACTATGGTTGGGTGGTCAGGATTACCTGCTTCCCGATAAGCCATTTGAAGTCCATTCACGGTGATTGTTTTAAACTGTGTGGGTGATAATGTTGCTTGTTCCATTGGTTTTGTTTGATTAAGTTTATTACTTAGACAAGTCTGTATAGTAAAACTGTCTGATAGGTTTATTATAAATGAATTAGAATGCTAAAAATGTGATATGATAAATATATAGATTGATTTTTAATTCAGACAAGTCTGTCTAATAAATTAGCAAATATTTAGCAATTCTTATATTGTAACAGGTAAGCTTAGATATTCGATGAATTGATGGGATGTAAAGTTAGAGGGTAGCCGTTTTTGTGTTGAATCATCTATGGCTTAGATAATAGGGCAATCAGTTGTAAATCAAGAGGATGCAGGGTTGAGCTTTGGTGATATGTAGCGATTGTAAATAAAAGTCAACGAAAGTGATGACTCAAGTCCGTTTTGTTAAAATATAAAACGAGTGTTTTGAAAAAATCACAAAACACTCGCTTTCGCTAAGATAGGTTGAGTAGTACTATTCTCTTATACAGCCCATTCCATCAGATATTCCACAAACCAATCCCAGGCAATTGGTAGTGCGAGGTCTACATTGTGCACCTGCACAAATGCCAGGAAACGATGGGTCTTGTAGACCTTGTAAGCAATACCGAGAGGTAGAGTTTACTTGAATATTGCTGAAATCAATATAAGTGTAGGTATTATTGTCAACATCATACTGGGAAGTCTTCAGTAAAACCATACTTTTTTGGCCGTTTTTAGTGCCCAATACCATGTAGTAATAGCCGTCTATGGCATTTTGTTGCGCACGGATAGATATTACATCGTCAAACAATGGCAAAAAGTTCTTTTCCAAATGTTTATTCAGCGCTTCATTTTCTACCGTTTTGACATAATCTCTATCAAATATTTTGGCCATTTCAGAAGTCACAAAATCAGGATAAATATCTTTGGCGTGATCAAAACTCAACATTAGTAAACTACTTAATACTAGGGTTAGGGAAAGAAATACCTTTTTCATTTGAATCATTTTTTATGGTAATTGTCTACTCTTTTAAAGGATTTTCGACAAAGCTCCTGGTGCAATTGCTATAGTAAGGCTCATATAACAAAACGATACTATACTGCATGCCCAAACAAGAATAAGTGTTTGATTTTCAGGCCCAATTAATCCCATACTTATTCAATACGCGTATTGTACTGCAACAAATTTGTTTGAAATGAATATCCACTGGATGATTTGATTACAAAGAAATGGCGAAGATTTACAATAAAAGACTCAATACTTCTATTGAGACCATATGCTAATTCATAGTTCTGATATTCAGTTCTTTACACTTATAAAACTAATGTATCAAAGAAAGTAGTGAGCCTTGCTGTAAAGTATCAAGCGAAGTACTGAGCCTACCTGAGATATGGGTTATCCCAGGTTTTCTAAAGATTGCCCGAATATCTCATTTACAAATGATACAAGACTTCAGATTGGCTTTAAGGCAGCTACCAGAAAAATGTTTGTATCTGTGTTTAGGAATAGATAGGAGGGAGGGTTTATCTATGATGTTCATAGACTTTTGCTCAATGCTGTTTCCTTAACAAGAATCGAGTCGCTTGTCGTGTCGAAGAAGTCTCCTCCTGAGAGCAGGAGGACTAAGATGGTCTGCTACGCGAGTCCATAAAACCCTTAAGGAAACAGCATTGGACTTTTATCTGACGAACGAAAACAAGATTTGTCTTAGAGGCAAGTGTATTTTGTATGATGCTTATTCTACAATAAATAAATTACGTCCTTGTTGGTGACTTTGGGATACCAATAAGGACGTAAACGGAAATTTAAAATTCAAACAAGGGAAATAAGAGGCAACGCCAATGTCTGATGTTCGCTTTTCGTATTACTGACTGCTATTTTTAACCTGTTCTATTTGCGCTCTGTATTGGGAGGGAGTGAGGCCAGTATGTTTTTTAAAAGCTCTATTGAAAGTAGCTTTGGAGTGAAAACCAGCTTCGTAGGCAATAGAAATTAATTTTAAATGTTTAGTCTCTTCTTGTTCTACCTTTTTTTTAAACGCATTGATTTTATAAATATTAATGTAATCATGAAAACTGGTATTCAATTCCTTATTAAATAATTCGGATAACTTTTTATCAGTAATCTTCATTTTTTTAGCAATTTCATTGAGAGAAATTGCCTCATCTTTATACCATTCTTGTTCTACTACCAACTTATAAAGTAATTGCTTTAATTCTGTTATTTCTTCTTGATTTTTAAAAACTCTTTTGGATTGGGTAGTGGGTGACTCCTTCAGTTGTTTAGGTACGAATAATAGTGTTCGTAATGCCTCATAATTTCTCCAAAGTGAATAATAACCTATGACCAATAACAAGCAAACGATTACTAGTTTAAACCACCAGGTTTGCCACCAGGCAGGGTGAATAATAATTACCAGATGAGCCTCTTTTTTACTCCATACGCCATCATTATTAGCAGTTTTTACTCGGAGCCTGTAGGTGCCAGGTTCCAGTTCAGTATAGGTTAATAATCGCTTATGCTCAATATAACGCCAATTTTGATCAACATTCTCCATGAGCACTGCATAAGTATTTTTAGCAGGCAAAATATAATTCAGTGCCGCAAACTCAACCGAAAATATTTTATCCTTATAAGACAACTCAACAGTATCAGTTGCCCAGGTAGATTCAATTTTAATAGAGGACTCACGCGCTTTTTTGTTTATTCGAAAGCTTGTAAATACTACTGGTGGCATATACTCATTTTGCTTAATTTTTTCGGGGTAAAACAAGTTAAACCCATTGGTACCCCCCATTAAAATCCCTCCATCTTTTGTCAATAACCCACTATTGGTGGAGAATTCATTCCCTTGCAAACCATCTTGTTCATCGTAGTTTTTACATATTTCCTTCATTTTGTCAAAGCAACTGAGTCCTTTGCTGGTGCTCAACCATAGCTTTCCGGAGGCATCTTCAATAATTTTATGTATAATATTATTAGGTAAACCCTGCTTGGTGGTGTAGTGCTTAAATACCACTTTTCCTTGGTAAGCTTCTTTTAAATCTAGTCGATTGAGGCCATTATGCGTACCAATCCAAAGCATGTTATTTTTATCGATGTATAAGGCCGAAATATAATTGTTGCTAATGCTTGTTGAATCACCTGCTAAATGTAGGTAGTTCGTAAAAATATCTTTGCGAGGGTTCAATCTGCTTAGCCCAACCCGAGTGGCTAACCATAAATTGTCTTGGTAGTCTTTGGTAATGGCAATGATGGTAGGATGGCTCAATTTGGTGCCATTGTATTGTTTTTTGTGCGTATAGCTTTTTACAAATTTTTGGCGTTTTTTGTCAAATTTAAACAAGCCATGGCCTCTGGTGCCTACCCATAGTTCCTGAACTTGTTGTTTGTCTTGGTATAAAGCCCCAATGTGCGGCCCGTGCAAACGCCCTTTTACGGTGTCCTGAACGGTTGCGGGATAATGCTTAAAAATACCAGTTTTAGGATCATAATGTTCTAGTCCCTGCCCAAAAGTTCCTATCCAAATCGTACCATCTACATCCATCAATAAGATATTCACGTCATTTGCGGCAAGACTATGGACATTATTAGGATCAGATTTGAAAGTTTTGATGGTTTGGGTCTGGCGGTTAAGACAAGCCAACCCTAGATTCCCTCCTTTGTTCCCAAACCAAATGTTGCCTTGATGATCTTCACAAAATGAGCTTACCTGGCCAATATTTTTCTCGATGAGGGGATAGTAAATGAAGTTACGCAAGTATGGGTTAAAGGCACTAACGCCTCGCTTAAACGAACAAAGCCACAAGGTGCCAGCCTTATCTTCAAAAATACGTTGAATGTTATTGCCTGCAATTTTTCTAGCATCTTTTGGGTCAGATGGATACAATTTGAAACCATTGGTATTAGGATTAAATTGATAAAATCCTTTTTGAGTGCCTACCCAATAAGTTCCTTGCTTATCTTGGTGAAAACTCATTACTGCGTTTGTTTTTAGGGCATTTGAGCCAACTTTGTTGGCTTCCCACCTACCTATAATCTGGCGTTTATGGGTATCAAATTTCAACAAACCCGCATAAGTCGTGCATAACCATAAAATATGTGGATTGGTGCGATCCCGAAACATGTTATATACCATGTTCTTAAGGTTTTTATGCTGGGCTTTGTGTACCCAAAAGTGTGCTGTAAATGCCTTTTTTTGTCGATCAAAATAAAAAAGCCCTCTCATAGTACCTACCCAAAAGCCCTGCTTACCTTCGGGTAAGAACGCAAATACTCGACTAGTTTCAGGGAAGTTTCGCTTTGGATCTTGAGGAAATTGTTTGAATTGTTGGGTAGTAGGATCGAAATAACTAAAGGCTCCTCCATATAGCCCTAACCATATTTTTCCTTCCTCATCCTCATAAAACGCCCGAATATCATTACTGGCAATGCTGTGTTTATCTTCTTCGCGATGTTGATATCTTACAAATTCTTCAGTGATTGGGTTAAACTTGTTTAATCCTCCTCCAAAAGTGCCTACCCATATATGGCCGTTTCGATCTTCATGCAAGGCTACTACATAATTATCGCTCAAGCTGTTTTCATTGTTCAATTCATTCTGATATACCTTAAACTGATAACCATCGTACCTATTCAATCCATTAGCCGTACCAAACCATAAAAAGCCTTGACGGTCCTGAAGCACACAATTGACGGAGTTTTGAGAAAGGCCTTGAGTGGATGTAAGGTTTGTAAACGTAAGATCTTGAAGAACAGCCTGTGCCGAAAGCGTAGCAACAGGAGCCATTAAAGAAATATTTATTGTTAAAAAAAACTTCAATAAATAGCAACGGAAACTCATGTTTGTGGGTCGTTTCAATGTGTATAGCTCTAATTTAGTTAGTATAGTTTATAGTATATAAGCTGGTTTTTTTTAGTGGTTTTTAACTTTCAATAGTGACCATTCTCTCATTGGAATGAAAACCCTGGATTTTGAAGTATCCACTTCAATTTTCGTTTCTATTTTACCGCAAAAAGGTGTTTATTTGATTAGGCCTCATTGCTCGAACAACTCCCAATAAACAAATAGGGGATATTGAATATGACGCAGTAAATTACCTCGTTTTTTAGCTCTTGTTTTTATTAATCTATAAACACCCTCAATTAATCTATTAAACTTCCATTTTATTAAAATAGCATTCGCTTATTAACAATGGCTGATTGTTCAATAACTCATCTACATCGCAGATTAGCTTACGATTCTTTCCAAAGTATAATATTTGGTAAATGATAGAAATACTCGAGATAAGTTTGATGTTTTGTAAATCAATGACACAAAATTACAAGAAAGGACTATAAGAAAACAGGTACAGTTTTGTTCATTTAAACCATATCAGTCTGCTAAAATGTAGGTAATACCAACCAATAGCCGATCATCTACAAGCCCAAATCTTACGAAATAATCTATTGCCTTCTCCTTCCACGCCCCCACAATTATGATTCGCAAATTATATGAATGCTTACTCTGATATACAACTCACATAATACCGGTTTTTGGAGTTTGTAGGGCGCTTGTAGTGCTAATGTAAAGCCTTTGTAGGGCGCTGTTTTCCCCCTGTAACCTCTTTTCCTTCTACTTTTGTTGCCAACCTGATTTGTCGGGTTTCATCAATTTTTTACAATCTAATTCATTGCAAATCATATGAAAAAATTAAGCATGTTCCTCAAGTATTGTGTCGCACTTTGCGGACTATTGGTCTTATCTTCAGGAGTTGATCAACAGGCATTTGGTCAGCAGGGTTTTGCGACCACCTGGAAAACCAACAACCTGGGCATTTCGGCTGCAAACCAAATTACTGTTCCAGAGTCTACAGGTGGTTTGATATATCATCAAAGCGTTAACTCCCAACCTGGTTTAACCAATCAAAACCCTGAAATTGAAATCTATCAAAACAAAACCTTGATTTCCGACAATGGTGTGTACAACATGGGTGCTGTGGAGGTAGGTGGTACTTCGAAAGCAGTAGACTTTGACATCCGAAATACTGGGACTGGAGATTTAATCTTGACTGGGCAGCCTGGTAATTTAATACAGATAGCAGGGCATAACCCAAACGATTTTACTATTACCCAACATCAGGTAACTTCGCCTATTGCCCCACAAGACAGCCGAACGTTTCAGATTCGTTTTCATCCTGCTGTGGCGGGTGCTCGGTCTGCGGTTATTTTTATGCAACACAACGCCACAGGCCAGATTTATCGCATCACATTGGTAGGGAATGGGCAAAATGTTCCCGACATTCATCTTCGTCAAGGAACAACCAACCTGCCCTCAGGAAGCAATATCTATATGATTCCCCGAAAATATGATTTTTCAATATCAAATACGGGCACTGCCAAGCTTATCATAGGCGGTGCTTTTAATGATCCGCTGGCAATTTACGTTAGTGGAACTCACGCCAGGGATTTTAAACTATCAGATGTCTCTTACCCCCAGGCAATTCTACCTGGACAAGAAACGGGGCAATTCTCGATTCAATTTATCCCATCAGGCAGTGGCATTCGTACGGCTACCTTAACGATTCGTAGCAACGATCCTGACGAAGATCCTTACATCATCCACCTGATAGGAAATATAGATGCCAGGCCCATCCTTGAAACAGCCCAAAAAAGCCAAATGCTGGTTTCTCCTAACCCTACCACCGATCAACTTACCCTAAGTTCTGAAGCTTGGCAAGGGCAAAATGTCTTGGTTAATATCAGCAATATGCACGGGCGTTTGGTGGCTACGCAAACCATCAAACAAGCCTCGAGCAAAATTGGCCTCAATGTGTCAAAGTATAAGGCAGGTTGGTATGTTTTGACCGTAAGTTTTGGCAAAACCCGACTGGAATATAGATTTTTGAAAAGGTAAGTAACTATTGGGTTCATCTGAATAAAAGCGACTTACCTAAAGATTAGGTAGGTTGCTTTTTGCATCTATAGGTACAAAAAACGTCTTTAATCAATAAACTAAAAATGGTAGAAAGTAGGAGTTTTTATAAATGGACTCTTTTCTCAATCCTCCACAGATTTCTTAAAAATATTGAAATATAGATAAAGCCGCTACTTAGTAAGTACTCATCAACCGTAGTTTGTTGGATCAATCCTGACAAAACTTACTCCGCCTACCCATATTTTTTTGATCCTATCTTATAGGGGAATTTATCCATTATCTATTTGTAAATGAGGACATCATACGTCACTTGTTTATTTGAATTGAAGTCTCAAAAACATCATTGAGACCACAAAACCGTCTTACTAGAATATTTGAGACTTTTTCCAGATGACTTATTGATAGATTTGAATCATCAAACGAATTGATAAGATCACCAAAGATTTTGCGCAAGTCTAAGCTGAACCTATCGGAAGTATATTACTTGATCAAGCAATAAAGTCAAGTAATAATACGCTTCACCATTCCTCAAATCATACTAACTCATTTATCATTTATGCGAATATTTATTTTTTCTGCGATGCTTATTTTAATAAGCCTGCAGGGCATCGGGCAAGACTATAGATATGTGAATGTACCCAAAGCAGGTCTCAAGGATAAACCAAGTAATAGTTCTGAAGCTTTTATTGTTTTGTATGCTCCTTGTCGTATTCAGGTTTCACAAGTAGTAGGACTAGAAAATTCTCCATGGGTATATGCACACTTTATTACTGAGAAGAAAGAGGAGTATGATGGATATGTATGGAAGAAAGATCTGGTAAAAAATAAACAGGATATTACCATACCACATGACGAACAATTGATGCTTCATTATTCATTTCCAAATCAAGCCTCTATTCGGGTAGATAAAAAATTAAGAAGAAAAAAGGCTTCCCAAGTAGCGAAAGTTGCTCCGAAGCTAACTAAAACAACTTCTGGCAATGCTGGTGGCGGTTTACAAGTAATTAGTGATGGCAAAGGCACCAAAAAGCGGATTGGTATTTTAAGACGTATGATGAATTTGCTTGCGGAATGTACATTATATGAAAATGCCCAAGGTAAAGCATACCTTGTTACCTTCAACGATGATAAATATACTAAAATAAAATCGCTTGAAGGTTTTACTTTGTATGGCGATCAGGAATTAGATCAATTATATCAAATCAGCCTGAAAGGTTTTAAAGATATGCCCGAACGAGCCATTATCTTAAAACTACGAGAGGGAACGCTGGCACTCTATTACTCACGTTTAATGGGAGTTAAAATGTTACAGTATGCTTATACTGAAAATGGTGTGACTAGTTGGGTACCAGCACTAAAACGCTGGCAAATCAGAAAGCTGTTTGGGAAAAAACGTTAAACATTTCTTTTCTAAATAGTGAGGACTGCGATTTTGAAGGTTTGAATAAAGTGCTTTGTAACTCCAGACCTATGAAGGCATTTTATTAAATATTATCTTTGGTTTTAATACTTGAAAAACACAGATATGAACCTACAAATCAATGACTTACACAAAGCTTGCATTCAGTTTATGAACCAGGAAAATATTCGCTATTTGATAGATGATGACTACCAGGGCAAGTTTAGATACTTCAATGAAAATGCGCCCACTACTGTGCTTCAGGTGTGGCTTGAATATCCAAGAAGCTTAGGAGAACAACGGTTGATCAATAAACTATTGAAAGAGTTTAAGAACACAGGAGACGGTATTTTTTTCAATGATAGTGAGCCCTATGGGCAGTGGTTTCAGGAAGCATACTACCAAAGAAACATCGTAAACTATGAAGGATTGACCATGCACTTTATAAAATCAGCTAGTTTGGCCAAGCAACTGGCTGTGAAAACAGAAATTCTAGTGGATGTAAGCCATAAGCATCGCTTAGTAATCGCTGCTTTGAATCTTCATAATGCGGAGTATTTGGTGATAGATCAATACCCTATTGCGAATCCAATAAGTGATAGTACTGGAAGCAAATACATGGTATTATGGCTGAATCCTACACGGGAAAATGCCTCTCAGGTTCGAAAAGCCAATCAAAAAGTGACAGGTAATCCACCTTCTATCAATGAGATGAGCCGAACCAATCGTCGCTTTGTACAAGGGACAACCTACTGGAGTACATTTTATGGCAATCTGACATTTTCTGAAGTGTATCAGCGGCGTTGTATCCTGAATATAGATGGACAAGCGGTACATTTTTTACATCCAGATGATTTGGTCGTAGCTAGCGAGCATTGATAGAAAACGTAAGATTGAAATACCGTTTTCTCAGGTTATATATAATTGCATACTACTAGACATTTTGGCTAAAGTTGGCCGTGAGGACACAGCCAACGACGCGGTTGCCTTCGTTTGTGTCTCCACAAATGAAAAATGTCTAGTAGTATGATATAATTGTTCAGAGCCTTTTAAAGACCCTGAGCAACAAAGGTTTATATATATTCGGTCATCTATTTATTGGTTCTCCTCGGGGCCTGGGAGGCCTCCTGCTGTTTCAACCACTTTAAAATCGCCTGATTTGTTTCGTCCGGCTTTTCTTGCTGAATCCAATGACCACAATCCAGGCTAACCACCTCCGCATTGGGTACAAACTTGGTTAGGTTTTCAGACGGTGGAATGACATCTCGCTCGCCATAAATCATAAGGGTGGGTTGTTGGATGATTGGGTCTACATTTGCCAATAAATGCCAGTTACGATCAAGGTTTCTGTACCAATTGATGCTGCCTGTAAACCCAGTAGACTCAAAGGCTGAAACCAAAACGGCCAGTTCATTATCAGTCATAAGAGGTTCGCCAAGTGGTGTTTCGGCTTTGGCCAGATTCATCATCATCATTCCTGGCTGAGGGGCTTGAAGAGGTTCATTTTTCCGGTATAAATTGCGAAGAAACTGAAATGTATTGGCATCCAATACCGCATCTGCAACACCTGGCTGACGGTTGAAGTGGACAAAATAATAGTCACTACCTAAGAATTCTTCCATAAACTCAATCCAGGGCCTTTCTCCTCGCTCCTGGTAAGGCAAGGCCAAATTTATTACCTTATTTACTCGGTTTGGGTGCAATAAGGTGAGGCCCCAAACCACCATGGCACCCCAATCATGACCCACAAAGGTGGCATCGGCATAGCCGTAGTGATCGAGCAGGGCCACAAGGTCTCCCGACAAGTGTTCAATGTCATACGCAGTGACTTCGGTCGGGCGAGATGAATTGCCATACCCCCGTTGGTTTGGGACAATCACGTGGTAGCCCGCTTTGACAAGAGCTGGGACCTGATTGCGCCAGGAAAAAGCATGCTCTGGCCAACCGTGGCAGAGTACAATCGGTTTTCCGGCATTTTGTTGACCTGCTTCAAAAACTTCGAGCTCCACCCCGTTTACTGCAATAAGGGTGGGTTTGGGAAAATCAGTTAGATTAAACGTTGGGTTGATTACGTTTGCCATTTTTACAATGTTTTAAAGATGAATTGATGCTGCAAACGTATAGTGGGCAAGTGACAGCCCTATGGCAAGGGTCTGTAAAAGTTAATGATATTGGTCAAAATACTCCTGTAAAGTCAAATTATGAGGTTCAAATTTTTCGGAAAGGATTTCCATTTTTTGAATCCTGTCTAAGCGAAAAAAACGAAACTCTTTGCGTAGACGACACCACGCCACCAAATACCAATTTTCGGAGTTCAATAAGGCAAATGGCTCTATGAGTCTGGTTGTGGCTATTTCCTTTTTGTTGATATATGCTATCTTGACTAGATTGTAATTGGTAAGGGCGTTTTGCAGGTCCGACAAATTGTTACTATTTCTTTCTTGATGGATCACTTCATCAAACTGAGTCCTATCCGCCAGTAAGTTTGCTTTGTCTTTGATGTTGTACCTCAGGATTGACTTTATTTTATCAATGGCTTCCGAATAGTCCTTTACAAATGAGGCATCCTTGTTTTGCAATACCAACTGTTCGGCAAGTATCAAGGCATTGGCTTGTTTTTCGGTAAACATGACTGGTGGCATTTTATAACCTTCCATAAGCGTATATCCTTTGCCTTCTTCGGTCAAAATAGGCACCCCTGCCTTCTCTAATGCTTTGATATCGCGATAAATGGTTCTTTTACTTACTTGAAACTTTTGAGATAATTCAGCAGCAGTGACAATATGCTTGGTTTGAAATTGAATTAAAATGGATGTTAAGCGAGATAGTCTATTTAATTCAGTGTACTCCATTATTTGTTTGGTGATTGTTCAAAATGGTTTACAGTACCCTAATATAGGACATTCATCTATGCGATATTGAGCATATGCCATTTACTTCTCAAAAAAAACATTGAACCGTTGTTGATGTTTAAGCAAAGCGACACCAACAACAGTTAAAAAGTGTTGATTATAAGTGAATTGTAGAACATTCTAGATAAGATTTAAAATTGGCAGTGAATGATAGGACAACCGATAGCCAAGGGCCAAAAGCTAAAGGCCAACGACTTTTAAAAACATCCTAAAAAGCCAATAGCCAAAGGCCAGTAACCAACAGCTATTAGGCATTATTTAGCGAGTTATTTTAAGCAAAAGGGACATTCATTAGGCGTATTTACGTATCAATAATAACACACAAAACATAACCTCATTTATGAGAAAAATTTTAAAAATAACCTCTGTTTTTGCTTTTATCCTGATGCTATCTGCTTGTTCAAGACAAGATGAATCATGTGTTAACCCTACCTTGAATGTGGAGGATTTAGAAAAACTGAACGCCTGTATGCAACCTTCACTTTTTGAGGTAGATCTACCTGTGGGAGATTTTGTCGTGGTTCGCTCTCAAACTGACTTTGATAAATTATTTACCCCATCCGAATGTTTTAACATTGACTTCTCCAAGAATGATCTTGTGGTAGGGAAAAAGGAACTCAGGAGTAATCTTGTTTCTATTGATTATACGTTGACTCAAGATTGCAAGACCAATAATTTAATGTTGAAAGTGGTTTTTACTAGAGGGCTGGCTTCTGTAGTCTCTATAGTAATTTATGGAACGCTTATCCCTAAACTTCAAGGTGAACAAATGGTGACTGTCACTTTGAATGATTAAAGTATAGTCCGTAGTTGGAGGAAGAATAAATGAAGCACAAAAACGCCTCAAAGAAGCCCCAAGCAATCAAATAGGACTTCTTTATTTCTCTGAGGCGGCAAAAGTTTGTGGGTATAGCTGGTGAAAATTCCCTCAAATATTTAATAGGTAAAAACTCGAGACAGTAGCCTACATTTGAGCCTGCATTTGCTGCATTTTTTCTCCAAACTTGCTCACTTTTAGAGAGTCAAAGTATACCTCCATCGATAGCACCTTTCCATCTTCTATTTTGATGATTTCACAGGCATCTACCTCCAAAAGTGCCATTGCAGGATGGCCAAGTTGGTAATGGGTGAGTACGCAAGCCTCATTGCCTTCTGTAATAATGTTTTTACTTCTTCTGTATGTTTATTTTTTAGAAACTGTTGAGTCACATCTACTACGGCTTCTTTTCCCTCGATGAGAGACGCCAAAGGGCCTAAGTAAGTAGCCTTAGCTGCTAAAAAATCTTCCCATCCTTGGTTCTTGAACATGGCTTGATAAAACGCGGTCGTGATTTCTTTACTTGTTTTCATTTTATTGAATTTTAAAAGATTTACTATTGATTATTTATTTCCTGTTGTTTTCTAGGGGAGGGCTTACCTGTTTCTACATAAATTACCAAGTCGTCAAGTAATCCTGGATACAGTTTTTTTAGCGCCATTTTCATGGGTATTTGCGCTATAGTTCCGATGATTGGTTTTACCTCGATTCGCGGCCCCAGCACAATCTCTGTTTGGGTATCCGAAACCTTATGCAGTTTCCAGGAACTCACCACCGAGCGGACAAAAAAGGGCAAACCTTTCACAGAAAATTCTAGTACATGATTTTCCTTATCCTGTTTGGTGATGGTGTCTCTGAGCCTTCCACTTTCTGTTTCACAAACCCGGTCAAAGTCCTCGTGTGGCTCCCCCTTACGGCAGCTGGTGGTTCCAGTTGCCCACAAATGCCCATTAGCAAAATCATCTATAATGAATTTCCAAACCTCATCTATGGGTTTGTTAATCTGTCTACTAAATTTTAAATCTATCATTGTTATTTTATTTTGGAGTGAATGTTCATTCCAATTTTATGTAAAAAAATTTTATTCCTTAATTCCATCCCAAACCATACGAATATGGCTTACTAGCGATGTTTGTTGCTCGTTTGCGGTATTTATATACTGCCCCAAATAAGATGAAATGGCCCCACCTATAAATACCAATATGGCATTCATTTCAATGTTTTTAACAATGCGGTCTTGTTGCCCTTGCTCTAAAAGTACCGCCATCAATTCTACCGATTTTCTACCTCTTACCTTGTTTTCCTCAGTAATAATAGGGGAGGCCTCCAATTGCCGAAGAAAGTTGAAATAGGCAGGTTGGTGGATAAAAAACTCAATAATGATGGTGAGGTAATCCTCAAATTGGGTTTTTATAGGCGCATCCGTATTTACTCGCGAAAACAAAGTTTCTTCTTGTTTCTTGATACCAAGATATATCTCATTGATCAATATTTCCTTGTTAGCAAAGTAGTTATAGATGGTACCCATGCCTGTGCCCGCAGCCTTTGCGATTTCTGACATCGGTGTATTATGCACTCCCTTTACTACAAGAAGTTCGAGCGCGGCTTTTAATATTGCTTCTTTCTTATTCACAGTGCAAATATATAAAAGTTGGAATGAATATTCCAAGTAGGAGTTGAAAAAAATAAAAAATAGGGGAGTAGGAGGAATATTCGCAGGAGCAATAAAGCGCGCTATGCTAATTGTTTGCAAGAAGTGGAGTAGGCTTCAACTCTATGATATCTGAAGCCTTTTTCCAAATAGAAAATACATCAATCACCAAAACAGGCTCCTCACAACATCATTTTACTTGGTTATGGCTTGAGACCAAGGCTCAAAGCTTTGATCACCAGACCAGCGGTATTTTTTGCGCCAAATTTGGCGAGCAAGTTTTTACGATGGGTTTCTATGGTGCGGATACTTACAAAAAGCTGTTGGGCGATTTCGTTGGTGGTATACTCTTTTAAAATCAAATCTAATACTTCTTTTTCTCGGGGAGTTACTTGTACTTGATTGTCTAAAGTGGGCTTGGAAACCCTTTTCTTTTTGAGCCCATTCAACATAATCTTGCAGGTAAAATCATCAAAATAAAACTCTTTATCGATAGTGCTTTGAATGGCTTGATATACCTCTTGAGAGGAAGTGTTTTTTAACAAATATCCGTGGACTCCTAAATCTAAAAAATGCAAAATGAAATCTTCCTGGTCATGCATAGACAACACAATAATTTTGATGAAAGGATACTGAGATTTAATGATGCGGGCACATTCCATCCCATCCATTACTGGCATTTTGATATCCAACAAAACAACATCGGGCAAAGCTGATAGGCTGGCAATTTTGTCTAAAAGTTCTTTGCCGTGAGAGGCCTGAATAACTAATTCCAAGCCAGATTGTTGTTGAATAATAAAAGTCAATCCTTCTCGAAATAGCTGGTGATCGTCCGCGATAGCAATTTTTATAGTAGACATAACATAGGGTGGTTTATAGGCAGTACATAATGATTTTTGAATGTATACAAATATAGCGTGGTCCCTTAATCTTTAATAATTTCCAGCCCAATGCTCTTTCTTTAACACCTCTCGTATCCATATAACGAGTCGAAAAAATCTACCCCTGATTAAGGTCCCGATTCCATCAGGGAGTGCAGGAGGACTAAGGTGGTTTGACGAGTAACACAAACTTCCTAACTTGACCTCACTCTACGCATTTGAATGTGTCCTCATCCACTACAAGTCCTTAGATACCGATACATCCGTGCAATTGTATTGCGGTCTTCAACTCATTTATTTTTGAATGAAATGACAACAACCAAGGTAATCTAATCAGATAAACTGCGTTTGGGAACGCTCCTAAAAAAGGCGCTCATTTAAATGAGCACCAGAGTGATTGCCCTTTGGTAAGACCAAAGCCCTAAGGTTTTCAGGTAGACATTCCCATTGTTTTTTTGGCGCTTCAACTCCTCTTTTTCCTCCCAATTTTGTATTTTAATTACCCTTCTGTCCAACGTCTACAATCACCTAAACAAATAAATCTATGATTACGAACACCCCCTCATTATTACTGAAAATGTGTACCCTATTACTAGGCTTTGTGCTGTGGTCTTGCGGAGGCAATACCCCCGGGAACAAGCTACTAAAAGCGGCCTCTAACGGCGATATAGAAGGAATGAAAACGCAACTTGCCCAAGGAGCTGATATCAATTATCGAAGTTCGGGTGTGCTGGCACTGGAGCAAACCGCTTTGATGAAAGCTGCCAAAAATGGCCACCTTGAGGCCGTGAAGTTTCTGATAGAAAAAGGTGCGGATGTTAGCAAAGGAAATTCGGGAAAGGAAAACCCCATTACCTTGGCCGCTGAGAAAAACCACGCCGAAATAGTGCTGTATTTGATAGAAAAAGGTGAAAATGTAAATTACCAGGAAACCAATTATGGAATGACAGCGCTACATCACGCGGCTAAAAATGGTAATCGGGAGCTGGCCGAAAAGCTGGTAGCCAAAGGAGCCGATATGAAAATGTTAAGCAAACTCGAGGAGACCCCGTTTGGACTAGCAGTGTTTTATAAAAATCTGGGAGTCGCTCAGTTTTTTCTGGACAAAGGGGCTGATCCGAATCAATTGGGGCGTTATAAAAAGCCCATGATTATGCAGGCTACTTCCACAGCCAGCAGAGATAGACACGCCATCCCGCCTAAGGTAAAAGCGATGGTCTCATTGCTTTTACGCTACAAAGCCGATATCAACAAGCAAGACCATGTAGGAAATACTGCCCTCATTATGGCTGCTACTAAAGGACGACGTCCGTTGATGGATTTTTTGATTGCTAAAGGAGCCGACGAAAGCATTGCCAACAACCAAGGAGGGACTGCACGCTCAGTGTATGGTTCCAGAATGAGAAAATAATCTTTCTATAATAATGTAATGGTTAAATTGCCAGGTTATATCATACACTTTAGCAATTTAACCATTGAACATTTAGCTGTCAGGCGTAATAATTTAAAAATTATAATATGTCTCTTCGGCGAGCATCCCAAAGACCACCCAGCCAAATAACAAACCCAACGCCAAGACTTAGCCATACTTCTTGAGTGAATATGGCAGGCACTGCTTCTCGTTTCACTTCAAGAACCTGCTTCACATAAGCGTAAGGAATGTAGTCAATCCATTCGCGGCTATTGATGGTAAGCGTTATAAAAATGAGCATCAGCAACCCAATACCAATGGATAACGAAAAGTTTCGATAACGAAACGTAATCCAATGATGAATGCTCCAGATGGCAAGAGCCGCCAAAAACATTTTGAGCATGATGGTAAAGTTAAAAATGATGGCTAAATCACGACTTTGAAAGCCGAAATCAGGTCTTAAAAATGAAAGTACCAAGCCTGAAATCATTTGCATCAATGCAAAATAGAAGAGAACAAAAAACAACATTCCTACACTATAGAGGCTTTTATTGACATATACCGCCCAGCGGGGTTGAGCCAGGGCGTACAAATGTTTCCAGGAGTGTCCCTTGTGTTCTACCTGATTGATAAGGCTAGTCATCATTGCAATGAAAAGCACTATAAAAAACTCTGCGAGGAGGTTGTAGTTGAAGAAATATAAGACTTTCCAGGGATTTGTTTCTCCTTTGATCCACTTTTGGCCTACTTCGTTGAGCAGCAACACCACCAGTATATTAAGTGCCAGAGGACATAGCAACAGCAACCAATAAATAGAGGTTTGGTGAGTTTTGAGATATTCGGCTCTCAGTCCTTTGATGATATGATTCATATTTCATTGAGTTCAAGATGGTGAAAAAAACTACGCCCGAATGGTTCTGCGATGAATATCCCAAAAACTAATCGCCCACAATACCGCTCCCACAATCAAGCTATATACTATAGGTTGACTGAATAGGGTATGAATGCCTTGTTTGTCGAGTACACCTAAAGCTGGGAAAGCGTAAGGATAATATTTGACATACTTCCAACCCTGAATCAATACTCCAGCACTGATCACACCTACCAAGCCCAAGCCTATGTTGTAGCCAAAGCTGCTAAAGCGTCGCCCGACCCAATTGTGCACTGCCCAAATGCTTATCATAGATAAAAATACTTTCAACGCCATCAAGAGGTTAAAACCTAGATGATTATCAAACGGCGCAAGATTCATCTTAGGATTGGTCATAGAAAGCACATAACCAGAGAGTAATACAAAACCCGCATAAATAAGCAGGGTAAACAGCAAAATCAGCAGGCTGAAAATGTTTTTGCTCAACTCAATGCTCCATTGAGGAATCGGCAGAGCATAGAGATGTTTCCAGGTATTATTGCGATGTTCGCGTCCGTAGATCACTCCAGTCATCATAGCAATATACAAAGGAAGCAACATAATAGACATAACCCGGTAATGAATGATAATGTACATTTCCCAGGGATTTTTACCTTTTTCGATCAGTTGGGTGAGCGAGGTAGGCATTGTCCAGTTATTGATCACAAACACAAAAAAAGCGATCGCCAACGGACACAATACCATTAGCCAATACACCATCGTACGGCGGTATTTGCTAAACTCGGCTTTGAGTTCTCTTAATAAATAAAATCTCTGTAACATGGCGGCTAGTTTTGGGCGGTTTGGGTAATGTTCATAAATAAGTCTTCCAGTGATGATTGCTGGGGAGACAATTGGTACACCTCTAATCCGGCATTGAGCAAGCTACTATTGATCTGATGGATCATTGGCTTATCGTTGGCTTCTATTTTGAGCGTGCCGTTTTGTACTGAAGCGGCGGCTATATTCTGAGCCTGGAGCACTTCTATAGCTTTGGCACTGTTGTTTACCTCTATCAGGGTAGTAGGGCGCTGTTGGTCTCGCAATTCATCGATACTGCCCTCAAAGTGTAGCTTTCCTTTATGGATGATACCCACGTGGGTGGCCACCTTTTCTACCTCACTCAATAAGTGACTTGACACAAAAATGGTTTTGTTGAAATCACGATTAAGACTGATGATCAACTCCCGAATTTCTTTAATCCCGTTAGGGTCGAGTCCATTGGTAGGTTCATCAAGGATGAGCAAATCAGGGTCAGCCAAAAAACTGAGTGCTAGTCCCAGGCGTTGTTTCATACCCAGCGAGTATTGTTTTACTTTACGGTGAGCATCTTTGGTAAGTCCCACAATCTCGAGTACTTCGTCGATGCGATTTTTCGAGATATTGCCAATGAGGGTACGGGTAATTTCCAGGTTTTTGCGTCCACTTAAGTGTAAGTATAGCGAAGGCATTTCTACCAATGCACCTACTTGGCGCAGTACCTCTACCCGATGCTTGATGAGGTCTTTGCCAAATACCGAAATCTTGTTAGGCGCAGATTTGATCAGTCCTAGCAGAATACGGATGGTGGTTGTTTTACCTGCTCCGTTAGGCCCCAAGAAGCCATAAATGCTGCTTTGAGGTACACGTAAATCGAGGTCGTGTAGTACTTTGAACTTGCCAAAGCTAAAATTTAATTGATGTGTTTCAATGATGTAGTCACGCATGTTATATTCATAGTTATATGGTTTGCAATGCACACAGGCTGAATTAGCGACAAATATAATGCAAGTACTTTACAATGCATAGTACTATGTTATATTTTTAATTAGCGCCTGATGTTTTACACAATTTAAAGGTAGAAAACTCAAGAGAAACAGATCTGAAAGAATATACCAGCAGAGGGATTTTCTAGATATTAACCCTATATACTGTTGGTCGGTAAAATTCAGGTTTTAATCTATGATTCGTACCTTCATATATATTCTAAATGATGATTTGATTGATTTTTGAGTTATTTGTAATGTAAAAAATGATTTAATAACCTCATTACTGTACAACTTTGTGCTTTGTTGGTGATATTACACTAAGAGTATGTTTAAATTTTGTCTTCATAGCTAAAAAAGATGAGTGATCAGCGATAATGAAGCAAGTTTTTGAGCGAATAGCCCCAAGCTATTGGCGAAAAAAATGCTAAAATTAGCGTTGGTCAATCGTTTTTTTAGCATAGATTATAATTTTTAAATGCTCTAACATCAACAAAGCCCGCTTTTGCGGTACAAAAGTTTATAGTCACTCTACTCAATTACCCGCAATGAATAGTCGGGGCAAAAACACTTGAAAAAATATTTCCTTTGAGAGTAATTAGAATTAATAATACAGGCAAAATTGCCAATCTGGCACTACACTTTTTGTTCTGGGGCATCTTGATCTTCATGTTATTGTTTCGGGACTTTCAGCTGCATAGTCGGGCAAAAAACTATAGCATTGCCTACATGTTTCTGGGTACTATCACCCATTTGATGATTGTATTGGCGTTATTTTATTTCAATTATTTCAATATTACGCCTAGGTTTTTCCGCACTCGCCGTTTCAAAAAATTCATTTTGTATATCTTGCTGGTTTGGATCCTGGGTGTCATCATTATGACCTTAGATAGCTACCTTTGGCACATGGGACTTGATTTTAAGTTAGGTGATCGGGAACGTCCCTGGACAGCTCGTTCCTGGCGAAATAGGTCTATCTCATCGTTATTTGTGGTCTTCTTTTACTTATGGTCAAGTACCCAAGTACGCATTATGCTAGACTGGTTTCGTAATGCCGAAATTCAGAAAGACTTGGAAAACCAACGACTCAAAGCGGAGCTATCTATGTTAAAACTTCAGGTGAGTCCTCACTTTTTGTTCAATACCCT
>DMXI01000010.1 GCA_003483885.1 Microscillaceae bacterium | reverse complement strand
AAGTTTATACCTTGAAATCGAGTTGGTTATCATTTTTTTTCGAGGAAAAAATAGAATAGGATTATTCAATAGCGGAGACATGAATAGGACAAATAGAAAATACTGAGAATAAAAAAGCCGTATCTTCTTTAGAAATGATCCTAAAGGAGACACGGCTTCACAAAAAAATGTTTTAAACGCTATGACTGCTAATGCTTGCTAAAGTTGTACCAGTAGTCTCTCCTGGTTTTCAAATCAATGTCTCTCTCCCGAATTCGGCCATCTTTGAAAAAATACAATTCTACCCGGCGGGTATTACGCATATAGTTGGCTGCATATACTTTAGCTCCATTGTAAGCATTTCGTTTGTACTGTAGATTGGCACTGGATTTTTGGCCATTGTCAAATACCCAGGTAGCTACAATCGTATTAGACGAGCGCTGTTGTACCTGTACATATTGAATATCTTTTTGTTGACTGTAGTAGTTGCCACTGATCATCGTAGATTTTTTTCGAGGCTTGGCATCTCTCCAGCCTTTTTCTATAGCAGCTAATCGTTGGTTTCGGGCAGGGTGGGTACTAGAGCCATAAGGGCTGGCGAGTTTGGCCATAGCCGCTTTGGCTTCGTTTAGGCTTGCCCCCATCTTAGCCAGTACATAGCCCGAAAAATAATCGGCTTCAATTTCTTTAGGAGGAGTACTTCCGCGACGATCCAGCACGTGGTCATAATAGTGATGGCCTACTTCATGGGCCAATACACTGATAGAAGCCCACTTGGTACCCGCTTGGAAGTCAAGTGATTCTACAAAAATATTGTCATAAGTGATCGTACGCCTTCCACGGCTAATATGCGCATAGGCATTATTGATTCCGTTACGCTCCTGCACTACAAAGTTTTGTTCCCAATCGGGTACCTGATCCACAATGCGACTAATATAGTTTGCTGCTTCGTCTACCGAGCGGAAGCTATGCATGTGGTCATGTGAATGCGAATGTTTATGCTTAATTTTATCTAAAACAGCTTTGGAAGGTAACTTGATACCACAACGGTTGTATTGAGCTTGTGCCAACCAAGGTAATATCATAAGTGACAAAAGAATGATATTTTTTTTCATAGGGTATTAAAATAGGTTTGCTACTTAAAATTTTGGGTGTATTCTTCTATAAACCAGTGTGGTTTCAAATTATTATTTTTAATGTCTAACACTTGGGTAGAATGGTTGCAGGAATTGAATGGTTAAATGGTTGTATATTTGGATACACAACCATTTAATCATTGTTGGGGAATGTTTAGTCTAATAAACCAAAAACTCTTTTGAGTAAATCAGAAACTCTCGAAGTTACATTCTTACGAATTTTACCTTCTTCTTCTTGTACTTTAAAAAATAATCCATCTAAAGCCTTACCAGTCACATAGGTTCCTAAATCAGATGGAATAGCCTTGGCACCAGCGATCTGGCCTAAAACACCATTGGCAAATTGATTGTACGGGGTGGCAATTTGTGACCATAGTTGGGGTAGTCCTACCTTGCTCAAAGAAGTGTTAATTTTAGGGGCGTACAATCCTTGCAAATCAGTATAAGTATTGGTTTTTAAGAATTCGGTAGCCGCATTATCAGCACCAAAAAGAATGGTACGGGCATCGTTAATCGTCATACCAGTGATGGCGTCTTTAAAAATAGGAGCCGCTTCGTTGGCCGCATCTTCAGCGGCACGGTTCATTTTGAGCACTACCTCGGTAAGTAATGCATCTGAGCCGGGAACATTTTGCTGAATAAGACTAGTGGCTGTTTGTACCTCGTCAGGTAATAAAATTTTGATAGCTTGGTTGGCAAAATAACCATCTGGCTGGATCAACTCCTGCACGCCGTTAGAAATACCTACGTCCAGAGCTTCTCGCAAACCCGACGCAATGTCTGCATCCGAAACCCCAGGTTCACCTGCTTGCTGTAACAAATCACAAGAAGTAATGAGGGTAGTCATGCAGAGGAGAAAAACAAAAGTAACAACTTTTTTCATGAGTGTATTTTGGTATGTGAAATAGTAATCAACCTACTTTGGGTGTTAACGGGTTTGTAGGAGGTAGGTTTTTGGTTTTTTAGAACAAGGCAGGGTTGTATCAGAGCAAGCGTAGAAATGTGTATACCAAATGCGAAATTCTCAGCAGCAGTTTGGGAGGAGCTAAAGTATGATGATGGGAGAATATAAAGATAAGAGATGGTTCAAGTTTTTGGTTCAACCATCTCTTAATGAATTATCAGCGTTGAAAATATTATCTTTTTTTATCTAATTCGCCAAATACTCTTTGTAGCAAACCAGTTACTCGAGCCGATACATTTTTACGAATTTTGTTTTCTTCTTCTCTCACTTTGAAGAAAAGTCCACTCAATGCTCTTTGCGTAACATAGTTACCTAAATTAGAATTAATAGGTTGTACCCCATTGATGAGCTTACCTACAGTAGAATTTGCAAATTTATTGTATGGATCAGCCAGTGCTTTCCAGGCCTGAGTAGCCCCTACCTTACTTAATGAGTTGTTGATTTTTGGACTATAAGCCGCGGTGAGTCTACTTTCGGTTTTGGTGCGAAGATAAGAAGTAGCCGCGCTATCTGCTCCAAATAAAATACCCTTGGCATCATTGATTGTCATACCAGTAATGGCATCCTTAAATATAGGTGTAGCTTCATTAGCGGCATCCTCAGCGGCGCGATTCATTTTTAGTACCAGATTATTCATCAAATTTTGCCCGTTGGGTACATACTTTGTAATCACTTTTTCAGCTTCTTTCACTTGTTTGGGCAACAATATTTTTAAAAGTGAATTACCAAAATAGCCATCTTTTTTTACCAAAGTTTTTACGCCATTACTAATGCCCACATTCAAGGCTTCTTTTAGTCCGTTGGCTATTTGGCCTTCGGTAAGTGGCTGGCTTACTACCCCACTATTGCCTATGGTATTGGCTACGTTTGTGAGTGTCTCACAACCTTGGCATAAGGGGAGGGTAAACGCAAAAATCAAAAAGTATAATTTGTATGTTTTCATGACGGGCTAAATTTTAGAATAATCATTAACTAAACAAACATGGGTTAAATTAGGATTATTCAGCGAGCTATGCAATTGGTCACCAGATAAGTTTAAGAACCAAACCCCGTAATCATACCCAAAAACCCAGGGATCAACAGAAAAAAATATGTCATAAGGAAACAAAGTTGCGTTTTGGAGGTAAAAAACTATAGCAAGTAACTGAAAAATATATGTATCTTAAAGATGAAGTGAAACGTTTGGCCAAAGCATATGCCGGAGAAGTGCGCCGGTTTAGACGCTTTTTGCATGCAAACCCCGAGCTGTCATTCAACGAAGATCAAACGGCTGAATATGTAGCCGAACAACTCGAGTCTTTTGGATTAGAACCTACCGAAGGCATTGCCGAAACTGGTGTAGTGGCCGTGGTAGAAGGTGAAAAACCCAAAAGTAAGGTTATTGCCCTGAGAGCTGACATGGACGCCCTGCCCATTCAGGAAGAAAACAATGTGCCTTATAAATCGAGGAATCCAGGAATTATGCATGCTTGTGGGCACGATGTACACACCGCTATTTTATTGGGAACTGCCAAAGTACTTCAGGAAATAAGAACATCCTTTGAGGGGACGGTTAAATTAATTTTTCAGCCAGGCGAAGAAGTAACTCCTAGTGGAGCCCCTATCATGATCAAGGAAGGAGTGTTAAACGCCTCACAAGGTAAGAAGGTCAAAAGTATTTTTGCCCATCATGTAAACCCTACAGCAGATGTAGGCAAAGTGGGCTTTAAAGTAGGCCCTATGTTGGCTAGCTGTGATGATATCACCATTACGGTAAAGGGTACAGGGGGGCATGCGGCTTTTCCAAACGATGTGGTAGATACGGTACTTATGACTTCTCAATTGATTGTTAACTTGCAACAAATTGTAAGCAGAAATGCGCCGCCTCACATACCATCGGTTTTATCTTTTGGCAGAGTAATAGCGGATGGCTCCAGCAATATCATTCCAGATACAGCGCTTATTGAAGGCACCTTTCGTACATTCGACGAAACTTGGCGGGCTGATGCGATTCAAAAAATCATCACATTGGCCAAAGCTGTGACTCAAGGAATGGGTGGTGACTGTGATATTTCTATTACCCCTGGGTGCCCTTCGCTACACAATGCGTCCGAACTCACAAAGCGCTCTATCAAATTAGCTCAATCATTTTTGGGCGAAGAAAATGTAGAAATACTTCCTAATTTAATTATGGGAAGTGAGGACTTTGCCTTTTATTCCCATGAAGTCGATGCTTGTTTTTGGACTTTAGGGGTAAGAAATGAAGCCAAGAATATTGTTTCTAATATTCATACCCCTACCTTTGACATTGACGAAGACGCCATGGAGGTGGGAGTTGGTTTAATGACTTGGTTAGCTCTTACTGAATTAGGTGTCAACGAGCAAACAATTAAAGATTCATCTGTTGACGAAATATGGAAGCGTTAAAATCTAAGGTAAAAGACCTTGCTAAAAAATATTCTGACGACATACTCAAAGACCGTAGACACATTCACGCCCACCCAGAGTTGTCTTTTCAAGAACACGAAACCGTAAAATATGTAGAAGGTCGCCTCAAATCGTTTGGGGTGGAGCTACAAGAAAGAGCCGCTACTACTGGACTGGTAGTATTGATCAAAGGCAAAAATCCTGAAAGCAAAACTGTAGCATTACGGGCCGATATGGATGCTTTACCGATCATAGAAGCCAATGACGTGCCTTATAAGTCTACCAAAGAAGGTGTAATGCATGCCTGTGGTCACGATGTACATACGTCTTCTTTATTGGGGACTGCCCGTATTTTGAATGAATTGAAAGAAGAGTTTGAAGGAACCTTTAAGCTGATCTTTCAGCCAGGAGAAGAAAAAATCCCAGGAGGAGCTTCGCTCATGATCAAAGATGGAGTGTTGAATGCTGCCAACCAAACTCAAGCACCTGGAAGCATTATTGGACAACATGTAATGCCATTTTTACCAGTAGGTACTATTGGTTTTCGGGAAGGGTTGTACATGGCCAGTGCGGACGAAATTTATGTAACAGTGACTGGCAAAGGGGGCCATGGAGCCATGCCCGAAAAAATCATTGACCCAGTATTAATCAGTTCTCACATTATTGTAGCCTTGCAACAAATCATCAGCCGAAACGCCGACCCAAAAATGCCTTCAGTGCTTTCTTTTGGTACTGTAGAGGCCAAAGGAGCTACCAATGTAATTCCTGATGTAGTAAAAATTGAAGGCACATTTAGAACCTATGATGAGGAGTGGCGGGCTGAAGCGCATCGTAGAATGAAAAAAATGGCAGAAGGCATTGCCGAAGCGATGGGTGCTACTTGTAACTTTGATATCCATGTAGGCTACCCTCACTTAAAAAACCACCCAATGCTTACCCGAAGAATGCGTCAGGCAGCGGAAATGTATATGGGCAAAGAGAATGTGGTAGACTTAGACTTATGGATGGCTGCAGAAGATTTTGCTTATTATTCTCAAGAAGTAGATGCTTGTTTTTATCGTTTAGGTACTCGCAACGAAGCTAAAGGAATTGTTTCTTCGGTGCATACGCCTACCTTCGACATAGATGAGGGCGCACTCGAAATTGGGGCTGGGCTCATGAGCTGGCTTGCATTGAATGAACTTCAGAGCAAATAAAATGATTGGGATAGTAGCTTGGTTTATTATCCCAATATTACGCCACAGTTATATTATTTTGATTTAGCAAAAGGTGGCCTGTGTCAACGTTTTTTTTTCTAGTTTTGCAAGCTAATTAACCGTTACATATACAACCGTATTTTTTACAAATACATTTATGGCCAAGAATCGCCGGGGGAATATAAGTTTATTGATTGTGCAGCTGCTTTTTTTGGTGTTGGCTTTTATGCTTGCCCTGCAATTGTTGATACTTGCATTTGACCAAATGGGTCAGGAACAGGTGCGTCAGATATTTGCGGCTACCTCTAATCCTTTCATTGGCCTGTTTATAGGTTTGTTGGCTACTGCCATTATCCAAAGTAGTTCTACTATAACCACCCTCACTGTAGCGGCCGTAGCGGCCAATACGCTTACGCTTGACAGTGCAGTATTTATTATTATGGGGGCCAATATTGGTACTACAGTTACCAGCACATTGGTATCGGTAAGCCATGTATCACAACGAAAAGAATTTCGCAAAGCCATTGCTGCAGGAACCTTACACGACTTTTTCAATATTTTTACGGCCTTGATTCTTTTTCCTCTAGAGTACTACTTTAGGGTATTATCCTCGTTGGCCCGTTATTTTTCTCAATTGATTTACGGCGATTCGGTTACTACTATCCATTCCATACCCAATCCCTTGGGCAAATTATTTTTTCCATTGACCGATTTTTTGCATCATACATTGGGTGGCAACAGCACCGTAACACTTATATTAGCTGCCATTATTTTATTCATCACCATTCGCTCTATTGCGTTGTTACTCAAACCTAAATGGGATGAAGGGCTTAAAAGAGGCATTGAGAAAAACTTTTTTGGCCGACCTTTTCGTGCTTTATTATCAGGGACTATCATTACTGGAGTGATGCAGTCTAGTTCGGTAGTATCTTCGTTGGTGGTGCCTATGGTTGCTTCCAATAAGCTTTCGGTACGAAGGGTTTTTCCTTTTATTATGGGGACCAATCTGGGAACTACCTTTACTGCATTGTTTGCGGCATTGTCTAAATCGGAGGCTGCGTTGAGCATAGCCCTGACCCACATCTTATTTAACCTGATAGGAGTGTTGATTTTTTACCCCATTCCTGCCATTCGCAATATACCGGTTTGGTTTGCCCGTAGGTTGGGCAAAGCTACTTTACGTAATCGTTTGTATGGGTTTATCTATTTGTTGTTTACCTTTTTTGTGATTCCCTTTTTCCTGATTTACTTTTCTCAAAAAACCACCAAAAAGCAAAATTATAATAATCCTACATTGGAGCGTCCAACAATTGGAATATTAGAAAAAAATTGGGAGGAAGAAACGTATGATATTAAGAAGAGAAATGATTACTAAATAGTGGTGGGTATAAATAGAGTAGGGGCATACAGCGTACACCCCCACAATGAATCAATCAAAAATTAAACAATCTCTAAACTTAAAAAAACAAATCAAATCCACACTATTTGTCTCGTCGAGTCAGGTGATCGGCCAAGTGGGCATCTGCCTGTAAACTCAATAACTTTTCTTTGCTAATTTGGGCAAAGTTGCAAGCTTCACTTTTAGCCCCATTTTGCACGGGAATCAATCTAAAATACACTTGCGAATCTATATTTTTAAGCAACTCTTTTACCTCATCCAATTCTATGGAAAGTGGCATATTTTGAAAAGATGCTTTATAATCTTTTTGAATCTTCAGGGCGCTTACTTCTTTCCAACGCTTTCCATCTACACTTTGGCTTATAATTACTTTGCTGGTACCTTTCTGAAAATTGACCAATAGATGTAATACCAAATGTTTGGCACCTTTGTAATCTTGTACAACGTCAAATGACTGAAATTTTCTATCTTGTTGTTGTGCCTGAACCTGCTGTAAGCCAGTGAATAAGAAGGTTACTAAGCAAACAAATCCAAAGTCTTTTAATTTAGATAAGTGCTTCTTCATAGGTTACTTTTGTACGCCTGAGCTATTAATTAAGGTGTTGAATAGTTCGATTCTGAATTATGCTACAAAGTTATAGGTTTCGTAACAAAGCAGAAAATTTTGCTTTTTTTGGCTCTGGGAGGTTAAGTAAGAATTGCGGCCAAAAAAAAGCTTTTCAAAATTTGAACTCTTTATTTACCCCAGGTTTCCTTATTTTCAAAAACTTTCAATTTAGTCAACTTCATTACTTGATCTAGGAAAATCAACACAATAGTTTTAGTAGGTAAACTTCTGGTATTGAGTTGATTATTGGAAAATGTCTGCCTTTGTGTTGAGAGAGACCTTAGAATAAACAATATGTTCAGAGAGGGGAGTCAAAGATAAAGTTGATTTTAATTACACAAATGCTATTTTTTACAAAAAAATGACAAAAAACAGGTTGAAAAATTGGTTTATCAGGCTATATAAGAAATTAAAACCTGTGCGAAGCTGGTGGAGGTATCGGTTGATACGCTATTCTATCATAGGTAGTGTAGCCTTGGTAGCGTTGTTTTTTGTACTCCATTGGTTGTTTCCTTTGCGGGTAAAAGTAGAATACTCGCAAGTGATGGTGGCCCGCAATAATCAGGTATTACACGCTTTTTTGACCTCAGATGAAAAGTGGCGAATGAAGACCGAACTAAACGAAATCATTCCCAATCTAAAAAAAGCCATTGTACACAAAGAAGACAAGTACTTTTATCGGCATTGGGGGGTAAACCCTATGGCAGTGAGCCGAGCTTTATTTAACAATATTGTGCAAAGGCGTAAAACCTCAGGAGCCTCTACCATTACCATGCAAGTGGCTCGCTTGCTCAACCCTAAAAGACGAACCTATGCCAATAAATTGGTAGAGATGTTTAGGGCTTTGCAATTAGAGCTAAAATATTCCAAAGACGAGATTCTGCAAATGTACTTGAACCTGGTGCCCTATGGAGGCAATATTGAGGGGGTAAAAGCAGCTTCTTTATTGTACTTTGGGCGAATGCCTCACCAACTAAGTATTGCCCAGATCACGGCTTTGGCCATTATTCCCAATCGCCCCACTTCTTTGGTCATTGGCCGTACCAACGAGGCCATTGTAAAAGCTCGCAACAAATGGCTCAAACGTTTTGGGGAGGCCAAGGTGTTTGAACCCAAATTTATTAAAGCAGCGTTGGAAGAACATCTCAATGCGGTACGTAGTGAAGCACCTCACGAGGCTCAACACCTGGCCTATCGTTTACGCACTCGTTATCCAGATGAATCCATTATTCGAACGACGATTGATAAATCCAAACAAGATAAAATCCAACAATTAGTGGCCAACTATATACGAAGGTTAAAAACCAGAGGAATTTTTAATGCGTCTATTTTAGTGGTAAACAATCGCACCAAGCAAGTAGAGGCATACATTGGTTCTCCGTTTTTTTATGATAAAAAACACGCTGGGCAAGTAGATGGAGTGCGAGCAGTACGTTCTCCCGGAAGTACACTAAAACCGTTAGTATATGCCTTGGGTTTCGATAAAGGCAAACTAACCCTTAAAACGACGATTGCCGATGTACCCATCAATTTGAGTGGCTATACACCCGAAAACTTTTACAAAAAATTCAATGGACTGGTCAATGTAGAACAATCTTTGGCGAGTTCGTTGAATATACCAGCCGTTAAGGCTTTGGAAATGATCGGGGTAAATTTCTTTATCAATAAATTAAGGGAAGCACGTTTTGAACAAATTAGCAAGGATGAGAAAAAATTAGGCTATTCTATGGTATTGGGTGGTTGTGGAGTAACGCTTGAGGAGCTTACCAACCTGTTTTCGGCTTATAGCAACCAAGGACAGTATACCAATTTGCGTTATTTAAAAGACGATACCGTTACCGTTAGTCGCCAATTGATTAGCCCCGCCGCGGCGTATGTTATCACTGAGAACCTTACCAAAGCCAATCGTCCTGACCTACCTTCTTCATTTGAAAACACCATTCGTATGCCTCGAGTAGCTTGGAAAACGGGTACCTCTTATGGGAGGCGAGATGCCTGGAGTATTGGTTATAACGCCCAGTATACAGTAGGAGTATGGGTAGGGAACTTTTCGGGTGAAGGGGTCAAGAGCTTGGTAGGGGCCGAAGTAGCTACCCCGCTTTTGTTTCAGATATTCAATGCCATTGACTATAATTCCAAAAAAGAATGGTTTAAAGCCCCCAAATCGCTCAAAGTACGTTGGGTATGTAGTGAGACGGGCTTGCCCCCCAGTGATTTTTGCGAAAACCAAGTGATTGACTATTACTTGCCTTTGGTTTCACCCAATGAAAAATGCAATCATTTGAAGGAAATCGCGGTGTCTCAAGATGAAAAAGTATCGTATTGTTTGACTTGTCGGCCAGAGGGGAAGTTTAAGAAGGCGTTGTTTCCAAATTTAGCCCCCGAAATGGTGGCTTTTTATAATATGGAAGGCATTGCACATAAAAAAATTCCCAAGCATAACCCTCAATGTACCCGTATCTTTGAGCATCCTGCCCCGATTATCAACTCACTATCGGCCAATAAACAATACATTGTAGATCGAGACGATCCTCCAGAACTGATGCTAACTTGTATCGCCCACAATGAAGTAAAAACGGTGTATTGGTACATCAATGATGAGTTTCACAAAGCAGCAAGCCCTATGGATAAAGTGTTTTTTAAGCCTACCCGTGGAGACATTAAGATCTCGTGTAGCGATGATCAGGGTAAAAGCAGTAGCATGACGATTCGGGTGTTGTATGAGTAATTTGTTTAGTAATAGAACTCACTACGAGAAATTACAGTTGCTGATGTTCTGTTAGTTATCTATGGCTTAAAAGTTAAAAGAAACACCAAAAAGGGTTGGAGTTCCTTTCCTCCTGAATGTAGCGTTTTTTTACTCATTCTTACCAAAATCCTATACCCCTACTAATAATTGATAGAGTTACTGATTGGCTACATTTTTTACCCGCTTAGATTCATCAAGCGTTGATAGCGTCAGGCGTACAATACTTGTGGTGAGAGCTTTTAAGTCATGAGGAATACCTCCTTCCAGACTTATAATATCGCCTTTTTCCAGGTGATGAACTTCCCCTTGAATACCAAAATCAATTGTACCTTCGATAATGTGTACTACAATCGGAAAAGGGGTTTGGTGTTCTTTCATGACTTGGCCAGGTTTGAAAGCAATGCTTATTTCCTTAGTGAAGGGGCTCTCCATAAGAACTTTTACAGAAGGCCTATTTTCCTGATAAACTACATCTTTCAGCAGGGAATTTTTATTCATATTGATAAATGTTTAAATGAGAAATTGAATGATAAACGCCTGACAAAGGGCTGTTGCTAATGAGGCATTCTTTGGTATTTTTTGAATGAAACAGTTTTAAATTTAGTGCGATACGCCTTTTCTAAATCTTGGAATGATGTAACCGAGATGCCAATAGCCTCTTTGCTAGAAAAGTTCTTAAAAAACAGTTGAATATAAGTACTACCAGATTTGCCTACCCATCTTCTTTCGCCAGCGTGATAACTTAACTTTTTGTATGCTTTATCATGTAGCTTTACCAAATTATCAGACAATACCAGTTTTTGGCTGTTATAGGTAAATACCCCTTTGATGGGTAACTCATCCTCCTGATCATTATTGGCACTGGTGTATACATTCCAACCGTGATCTTCGGTAGCGTCAGGAGCGGGTACTTCCAATTGAATAGCTTCTGCCAACCCGTTTGACTTACACTTCCGTTTGTACATCGTAATGCCCTTTTTATTCATATTTTTGAAGAAGAGGGCATACACAATACCATCTTCGTCCTGACCAATCCATTTATTTTTATCTTTTTCGTAAGACAGCTTCTTCATTGTATAGGCGGTGGAGTATACTCGTCCTTTCATGGTGTAGGTAATACTATCGGGATAAAAACTATGGATAGAGTTTTGGGTGCCTCCTAACAGGCGAAAATTCCAGTGATAAGACCCAGACAAAGAAAATTCATCGTTGACCAATGATTTACTGAGCTTTTTAGTTTGCTCGGGAGTATTTTTATGAGCACAAGCTGCAAAGCCCAGCAGTAGTAACATATAGTGTGTTATTTTCATAAGGCGTTTTATGATGAAGTGTTCAATGACAACTGAGTTAGAAAGCGTGACAGATACACACTTTTTGGAGTGCATCTTTCTGCTTTTAGAATCCTTATTTAGATTGATTCAAAGCTAGTGTTGATAAAAGTATAATCTTATGATTTCGATCATATTCTAGTTTTTTTGCTGAGCCTTATGGTAGATGAATTTCGAGGAATGCAGGTGATTGTTACAGTAATCTATCTGGAGTAAAGGGAAGGGGAAGAAAAGGTGTATTGGCATAGCCTATTTAAATTGGGTTATACAGACATTAAGAATGGATTGAACAAGATGCTGATTCGAATCATTATCAGAACAAAATAAATGGTGAGCCAACATCAGCTTTAGCTAAAATGCCTAGTGCGTGTCATAATATTTTCGGCAAAAACAAAATTATTTCTTCAAAGGGGTGATATTTTCTGAGGTATGACATATAAGGTTGAGTAATCAATCATCAACAAAATTTTTTAGACTATGACACTGCTGAAGAAAATGTATCAAAGTACCGACTTTAATATAAGGAAATCTACCCTTGCCGAAACCTGGACAAGTAAAACTTCAGATATGACAGATGAAGCTTTTAAGGAGTCAATGTTACACGTTATTGACAACATTAAGCTTTACCATCCACGCTACTTGATATTAGATTTTAAAAGATCAAATTACACGGTATCCATTACTTCACAAGCTTGGTTGATTCAAAATTTAGGGCCGCGTTTAGAAACCTTAGAGATAGAAAAAATTGCCGTTATTCGCCCTCATCGTTTTTTACCAAAAGTATCTACCGAACAATGGGTCGATGATTTGATCTACCATCCCGATTTGCAAATAGAAACGTTATGTTTCGATACCCAAAGCGTAGCTCAGGTTTGGCTGTATCATGACATTATAAAGGAATAAGATAAAGACAATAGTACATTAAAACTTGTCAAACACCTGTTTTACGATGTAGAGCAGGTGTTTTTTTATTAAAAAATCCCCACTCAAAATTAAGAGCAGGGATTAAAAAGTTTAGGTTTTGAGGCAACGACTGATGCTATTCTTTCTCTCCGTACTTCTTTTTCCAATAAGCAATCAATGCCTTGCGTATGTCTTCGCGTACTGGATTGTCGTTGTCTTCTTTGGCGTAGACAATGTCTGGATTTTTTGGGGTAAGATAGTCAAAGTTGGTTTCTTTACCACTCAATAAGTAATTGGCCATGGCTACAATGTAATCTTGCTCATCTGCAATGGTATCTTCGCCTATTTTCCAGGTTTTGTTGGCTTCGTCATAGCTTACTCCCGTGGTTTGTAAATAGCCTCCACTGCCTTTATTACCTGCTCCAGTAGTAAGGATTTTCTTGAGTAACTTTCCTTTGAGCTTCACTTCAAAAATGTCCCCTCCATAGGGTAGGGTGCGTAATACATCATATACTGTTACTTGTCCGTGGAGTTGATCATCTAAACGGACCGAGCCACTGTTGAGGATAGCAGCTTTAGCTTCAGGAATGGTGGCCAACATTGCTTCACAAATGTCTTTGCCTAAGTTGGTAGGCTCTTCTCTAATTTTAGATTCACGAGCATCCAGTGAGGCACCTTTCAAATCCATCAATTGCTCCTTTACATTAAAACCAAGCGTATTAAATCCTTGGTTAGCATGATCCAGCCAGGTTTTTACTACCTCCGCGGTTTTGGGTTCTTCGCCTATACTTTCGTTGATCTCTTTGAGTTCAGATTTTACTGTTACCTTTTTGGTGACATGGTCAAACGAAATTCGGTGAATGTATACTGTTTTGGCATTGGCATCAGCTTTAGTAATCACAGTATTACCCACTACATGCTTCATGTTTGTGTGATCGTGCCCCCCCATAATCAAAGGAAACTGTGGTACATCCTTGGCCAATTGTTTATCATCTTTGACAAGTAGGTGAGTCATAGGAATGGCAAAATCTATTTTGCTTTTCAATGCAGCCAATTCTACTTGTGCTGCTTCTTTTACCTTTCTAAAAGACACAATGTCGTTGTCTATGAATAAGGCCAGACCCAATAAACCTACTTTTACGGTGTCTTCGTCATTCTTATTAGGTATTTTTAAAACCACCGAGCGAGGAAACTCTTCGGCTTTGTCGTTTACCTTTTTGAAAAAAGGCTGCGTTTTGCCATCTTTTTTGTAATCAAGATTGGTAGAGATCCATTGAAACTTAGACTCATTGATACGTTTGAGCAAATCTTCTTCACTTAGGTCGAATTCGTGATTGCCAAAACACACATAATCTACTCCAGCAGCATTCATGGCAGCTACCATTTGGGCACCTTTGATGCGTTGCCCGTTATATTTGATGGTACCTAATACCGATGGATTCAAAAAGTCTCCTGATAAGATGGTTGTTACATGAGGATTTTCTTTAAGCAATTGTTGGCGCAAATTGGCTACTCGGGCCATACCGCCATACTTTCCCCCCTGAATAGGGGCAATTTCGTATACATCATTGAGTTGTAAAATGATAAACTCCGTAGTAGTAGGCTTGCGGGGAGTAGAGCAACTCCAGGCAAAAATTAGAAGCAACAAGGCGATTTTGTGCCAGCCGTTGGATTTAACAGGGCGTATGATTGTATTCATTTTTTTTGTTTTAACCTATGCTTTTGTAGAGGGTAATTTATACTGAATAATACATTGATATTATCAAAGTTTAATAATAGTAATAATCACTACAACAGGCAAGCAACTCTTAAAAACCTACCTGATTTAGAGCATTTGCAATACTGAATTTGGGTTTTGTTTGGTAGTTTTGGGAGAGAGAGGTTTAGAAATACAAACTAAAAACATCAAAAGCTAATTTGCATTTGTGGCTAAATTACCCCATTTTTGTAGCAATTTTTGCTATTAATATGAACAATTGCTAATTTTAATAGCAATCATTTTAACAAAATCACAATTTTATTTCACAGCTTAGAGGGTCAAGTGAAGGCATCGTTGGCAATGCTTTGTTTCACGTATTTTATACTTTTCTAAAAATTGACCTGGCGCTAAACAACAAAGAAAAAGATCAAAGAGATGAGCAATCAGGAGAACAAAGTTACGATTTCGGAGGTCTACAAAGATTGGTTTTTGGATTATGCCTCGTATGTAATACTTGAGCGAGCGGTGCCTTCCGGTTATGATGGGTTAAAACCAGTACAGCGCAGGATTTTGCATGCCATGAAAGAGATGGACGATGGACGCTACAACAAAGTGGCCAACGTAATAGGGCAAGCCATGCAATACCACCCTCACGGCGATGCATCTATTGGCGATGCGCTTGTGAATATGGGGCAAAAAGACTTGCTCATTGACCCACAAGGAAACTGGGGAGATATCAATACTGGGGATAGTGCCGCGGCTCCTCGTTATATTGAAGGCCGTTTGTCAAAATTTGCTCTAGATGTAGTCTTTAATCCTCAAACTACCGAATGGCAGCTTTCGTACGATGGGCGTAAGAAAGAACCTGTGAATCTTCCTATTAAATTCCCATTATTGCTTACTCAGGGAGCTGAAGGTATTGCCGTAGGTTTGGCTACCAAGGTTATGCCGCATAACTTCAACGAATTGATTGATGCTTCTATAGAAATTCTACGCAACAAAGAAGTAACCATCTATCCTGACTTTTCCACGGGAGGTTCTATGGATGTAACCAACTACAAAAGTGGGATGAAAGGTGGCCGCTTGCGGGTACGAGTAGACATTGAGCAACAGAGCAAGAAAATATTAGCTATCAAAAATGTACCGTACGGAGTAACTACCGAAAACCTGATTGAATCGATCAAGAAAGCCAACGACGCCAGTAAGATTAAGATCAAGAAAATCATTGACAATACTGCCAAGGATGTCGAGATTTTGGTGCATTTAGCACCTGGAGTAGAGCCAGAGCTAGCCATTGATGCTTTGTATGCCTTTACCAATTGTGAGATCAGTATTTCTCCCAACACTTGTGTGATTTTGGAAGAAAAACCACGCTTTATACCGGTAGAGGAGCTGCTCAAAATCAATACTTTTAATACAAAGGATTTACTCGAGCAAGAATTACTAATTCGCAAAGGAGAGCTTCAGGAGAAGATTTTGTATAGTTCTCTGGAAAAAATATTTATTGAGAATCGCATTTACCGCGATATCGAAGAGTGCGAAACCTGGGAAGCGGTACTAGAGACAATTGATGCTGGTTTGGAGCCTTTCAAAAAGGATTTTTACCGTGAAATTGTGCGTGATGATCTCATTCGTTTAACGGAAATTAAAATTAAGCGTATCTCCAAATTTGATTCTTTCAAGGCCGATGAGGCAATGAAACGCCTGACCGATGAATTGGAAGAAGTAGAACGTAACCTCAAAAGCTTGACCAAGTATGCCATTCGTTATTTCAGAGAATTGAAGAAGAAATATGGCAAAGACAAAGAGCGACGTACTAAGATCGAGGAATTTGAAGAAATCAACGCCAAACAAGTGGTGATCAATAACCAAAAACTATACGTCAACCGAGAAGATGGTTTTATTGGTTATAATCTTAAGAAGGATGAGTATGTGGTAGATTGCTCAGACATTGACGAGGTAATTGCGTTTTGTGAGGATGGTAAATACAAGGTGGTAAAAATTGCCCCCAAGGTATTTATTGGTAAGAATATTATACACGTAGCCATTTTTGATAAATCGGATAAAGACCTGGTGTACAATGCCATTTATCGAGATGGAGTTTCTGGCAATGCAATGGCCAAGCGTTTTCAGGTAAAAGGAGTGATTCGAGACAAAGAATATGATGTGACCAAAGGTGCAGCGCGTTCTAAGTTATTGTATTTCAGTGTAAATCCTAAAGGAGAGACTGAAGAAGTATCGGTGAGATTGACTCGAGCATCTAAGGCTAAAAATAAACTAATTTCTTACGATTTTGCTGAAATTGACGTGAAGGGGAGAGGGGTACAAGGAAACATCGTGACTAAACATCCTGTGCAGAAGGTATCGAAGTCAAAGGGAAATACCGTTCGCAAACCCAAACCCGAAAGTCCAGATTTATTTAGTTAATATCTACCATTGTTAGATTGTTTCATTGCTCTATTGTTTCGCTATACATCCTAGTGAGACAATAGAGCAACCTAACAATAGAGCTATTTTAAGCAAGCTCATCAATCTGAGCTGCTAAAGCTCGATCCTTATCAGTTACGGTATTGCCCGCGTCGTGGGTAGTCAATTCTATCTCCACTTTATTGTATACATTAGACCAATTAGGGTGATGATCCATCTTTTCGGCAAGCAAAGCCACGCTTGACATAAAACCAAAGGCTTCTACAAAATTCTTAAATTCAAAAGTACGTTTTAGTTTGTTGTCTTCCTCTTTCCACATAAGACTTAGAGATTTGTTGTTGGGAATAAAATTAGATAACTCAAATTTAGGGAAGGTAGAGGGAAATAGTATGAATTTTTAGTAAATAATAAGAAGCACAAGGGGAGTATGATTTCTCAAAACTATTGTATCCCATCATACCTTTGAGGAACCTGAGGATCGTAAAGAGGGCAATCATATTTGTTCATGATATCAATTATTCTATTCATATCTCCTCCTTCCATGCCATAACAGTCAAACCTTACAAATTGTGTGGTATGAGAGATATGAAAGGCACCTTTACCACTTGGGTTTTCATAGTCAAGATTACTTTCCTCCATTTTCCAAGCTGCAAACTCCGTTTTAATGTCTGCCAGAATAAGATCAATGGGTATCGTTTCTAACCCATCTACTATTTGTTCATTAGAACATTGTTCATAGACTACTTGATTATTTAAATATGTTCCTTCTTTATATTTCCAAAAATCTAAATCGTAACTCATTTTAGCTTTATATTAAACATTCACCTATGCATATAAAAAAACCTCAGTAATTACTGAGGCTCAAAATTCTTATCTAAAAATAATTTCTTTCAACTTTTCTTCTCCCAGGTTTTGGTTAAGGCGACGCAAAATATCTGTCTTTTGCATCAACAGCTCGTTGCGAAGTGGGGGAGACGATAGTCTGATAAATATGGCGTGGTCTTTAATATAAATATCTTCGGTACGTTTGGCCACCCCTTCTCCCATCAGATCGCTCCAGGCTTGGACAATATGTGCTTCATCATACTTATTTTTAATGCGATAGGTATTCAATAGTTCGTATACCGCATCTTTCATAGTAGTTGTTTTGGCTTTTCTGGTCTTGTTTTGATGATCTCGGAATAAATAGTCTGACATAAATGATGATTAATTTTTTAAGGAATTGAGTAAGCCGCCTAGTCCAATTTTACTTGCTAAAATAGCTATCAAAATTACAAAAATCAACCAATAAATGCTAACTATATGAGCAATAATTTGAGGTGTCTTAGAGTTAAATATCTTAGCATACTACTAGACATTTTTCGTTTGTGGAGACATCATAGCCGTCAGGATAAGGATTTAATCTTTTAAAAAACGACTTCATCGCCTCCGCTTGTGTCTCACAAGCGGATCGAGACCTCGAGTAAGTGCAGTTTGAAGACGCTGTCGGTTCGTGGGGACACCGAACCGAGGCGGAAAGAAGTAATTTTTGAGATAAGTTTTGCTTAGTCTGAAGGCTAGGGTGGAGACACAAATGAAGGTGGCCGCGCCATTGACTGTGTCCTCACGGCCAACTTTAGCCAAAATGTCTAAGTAATATGATATCTTAGATAAAAACTTTAAAAAAACCGCGACTTACTGCTACAATTCAAAATCATTTGTAAATTTACCTCACCTAAAAAAACTAATCCTGATGAGTAAAAAATATACCTATACCACTTTATTGGCGATTGTCTTTGTTTTGATGGGATTTTTCAAAGG
>DMXI01000477.1 GCA_003483885.1 Microscillaceae bacterium | reverse complement strand
ACGAGCAAAACTTCTTTTTTGGCTCATAGGGTGTCAATTTTTTTCTGTAAGTATCTAAAAAGGGATATTGAGAATCAGATTTGGGTCGGGGCAAATCTCCAGGTAATAGGCTCGTTCAGCCTTGTTGGCCACGCCGATAAAGTCTCCCTTTTTGCCCAACATATCTGTCATAAGTTGAAAATGAAGGTGGGGTGTCCAATGCCCGTTTACTTCGGCTACTCCAAAGTCGGCAATTTGTTCCCCTTTGGCTACTATTTGCCCTTCTTGTTTGTGTTGCAACGATTCTAAACTCATATGCCCATACAAACTGTAAAAAGTAAGGCCATCCAGCACGTGTTCAAGGATAACAGTAGGGCCATAGTCGGCAAAGTTATCGTTGTTCTGAAAGCTATGGATTTTGCCTTCTAATGGTGCAAATACGGGCGTACCAGCTTCCATCCATACATCGATGCCTAAATGAATAGAACGAGAGCCCCCCTCAATGTCAAAGTTGGTTCCACGTTTGTACACCGCTCGCTCTTCGTTATACCCACCTGCGGCTACCTTTACCTGGGCTTCACTCATTTTGCCTAGTACGTATTCATCCATTTTTGCTACAGTACTAAAATCAATGTCGGCTATTTCGGAGTTGTCTATCGAAAAATCGAAAGCTAAGAAAGGTTCTTGCTGAAAGTTCACCGGTACAACTGCCGCAAAATCAGCTTTATGTGTTTGCAAGGCTTGAATGAGTGCTTCTCTTGGGTATGATGGCATCTTTTAATTTTTTGAATAATGAATATTGATTAACGAATGCCGAATATCGAAGTAATTATTGATAAATGCTTTTTCATAGCGATTTTATTAGCGTATTGAGTCCAGCCATTACTTCTAATATTCATTATTTGGGATTCGTTTTATTATCCATTTGTTAGCGCTTTGGCTTTTTCCAGTCCTGCTTTGTAGGTATCCAGAGCGCGTTGGCGGGCAAATTTATGCTCTACAATAGGCTTGGCGTAATGAGCTTGATTATACTCAGGTACCCACTGGCGAATATAAGTGCGATCTTTGTCAAATTTATCGGTTTGGGTGTAAGGGTTAAATACTCGGAAGTATGGGGCCGCATCACAACCTGAACCTGAAGCCCACTGCCAGCCACCATTATTGGCTGCCAAATCAAAATCCAGTAGTTTTTCAGCAAAATAGGCCTCTCCCCAGCGCCAATCTATGAGCAAATGTTTGGTAAGAAAACTAGCCACAATCATACGTACCCGGTTGTGCATAAAACCCGTAGTATTGAGTTCGCGCATGCCTGCATCTACAATTGGGTAACCTGTAGTACCTTGGCACCAATGCTTAAACTCATCTTCATTGTTTCTCCATTCAATTTTGTCATAAGCAGGTTTAAACGATTTGGTAACCACGCGGGGAAAGTTGGCCAGAATCATCATATAGAAGTCACGCCAGATCAATTCATTGAGCCAGGTTTCGCTATACTTTTGGGCTGCCCGAGCCACTTCCCGAATACTTACTGTACCAAAACGCAAGTGCACGCTCAAACGGCTGGTTCCCTGGATACCAGGAAAGTTTCGTTGCTGTTCGTAGCGTTCTATCAGGTTTCTTTTGACCGTTTTACTCGGAAAAGATTGTGGATTGGGGGTAAAGCCCATCGCCTCAAGTGTGATCAAAGAGAGGGGAGAAGCAACCTCAAGTAATTGTTGGGTATGTTGTGCTACTTCATAAGAAGCCAGCGCTTCCTCGCTTACCAAGGCTTTCCATTTTTTGCTATAAGGGGTAAAAACCGTGTAAGTAGAATGGGTATTACTGAGAATTTCTTGTTTTTCAAAAATAACCTGATCCTTAAAAGTCAGAAAATCTATCCCTTTTTTATGGAGGATTTCGGCTACTGCCTGATCCCTGTCGGTAGCATAAGGTTCATAGTCGTGGTTGGTATATACCTTTTGAATCTGGTATTGAGTCCCATTAATTTCCACCCCATCCTGGCTCAGTTGCTCAAATATTTCTTCAGGTTTACCATAAAAGGTTTTCAGGCTACTTTGGAGCGTTACCAATTCTTCCTGGATTTGCCCAAGCGCCTGATGGATAAATGTAAGACGAGCATCTTGAGTAGAAGTGAGTTTGTCTAAAATATGGCGATCAAATATAAAAATAGGCAATACTGGATGTTCACCATTCAAGGCCTGAAACAATCCTGCGTTGTCCTTGATTCTAAGGTCGCGACGGAACCAAAAAAGCGAGATTTTTTGCATACAATCAATAATTTATAAACGATGCCTTTCAGGCTTCACGTTAAAGTCATTTAATCAACTTATTTTCCGACAGAATGTTTGTTAGTTCATCGTCATTCATCAACACTTTATGAATTCATACTCAAGGTTTATAAATTCAGATTGCCCATTGGTGAACTGTGTGATTAATATTACTTGTAAACTTTATATATTTGAAATATTAATTGTATTTATTTGATGTACATGCAATTTAGGTTAATCACTTTACTTCAGGAGAAAATATTTGAAAAATTTCCCAAATATTATTTTGTTTAATAAAAAATATTTTTGTTCATTTGTAATGAAAACTTACATACAGTATTAACCAACAAAACAATTACAGATCATTCTTATATATTAAAACTAACAGCTAATAATTAATTAAATTTTTTCAGGCAAAACCTAACATATAAATACTTATGGAACATAAAGAAAACCTTAAGTCAGGACAACCTCCGTCTTGATATCGCGACAAATATCACCCTTATATTTTATTTATTGTACTGATTAACAGGAGATAGTATCTTTTGCCTATTTCTCAGGTTAAATTGGCGAGCTTTTGCCCTGGCTGCAAGGTGTATAGCTGTATTTATACCTCTACACTCGCTATTGGTCCAAGAGTCCAATGTATTTAATCTTGAGCTACAAGTAGCCAAAGTGTAATATCTCTACAGGATTAATGCGTGTATATTTATTCAAAAAATGTTTAAATATTACGCAGTATGTACCTGTATAGCTATACCTGTTTCAGCTATTAATATAAGATGTATCACGGTTTTTTAGATAAAATTGTATGGTACAACTATGTCTTTTTGTAAGCATTTTTTTTAACTAATTATATAAATTTTCTAATACCAAAACTAAATAAGTTATGAAACACCTTAGATACAACATCAGGGTATTATTCGGAATTTTTGCTTTCGTAGTCATTGGTCTTTCTTCTTGTAAAGACAAAACTTCTGAGCAGGAAGTGTTAAATGAGTTAGAGCGTATTGCTGAGGAAAATCAGGTTACCAACGTAACAGCACGTGTTCTGAGTTATCCTAACAATACTCCAGCTGCAGGTGCCACCATTACTTTTCATCAAGGAGGAGTAGATACAACGGTAACCACCAATGCTGATGGGGTAGCACATCTTACTTTAAAGCGTGGAGGGGCAGAGGTTACACTTGCAGCAGCTGATCATGCGACAATGCGTGCTTCGTTTAGTATTAGTACTAGTAACAACAGTTCTTCAACTTCTTTTACGGCGCGTTTGTTACAAACTACAGGTATTGCTACTGCTACTATATCTGGAAGAGCCGTGGCGGAGATTGATCAAACGTCTAATACACGTTACCAAAATGTACCTGTGGGAACTCGAGTAATTGCAGAAGTTAATCTAGCCGATGCAGCCAATGGTTTGCTGGATGGAAATAACCTAAGCTTTACTAATGTAGAGTTACCTAATTTGCAAGCCTATGAAACTACTGTAGATGGCAGCGGTAACTATACTTTTGATGTGCCTGCTTACCGAACAGGCTCACAGTCAGGTAGTTTTATTTCTTACGTCATCCGATTCGACGAATTTACTACCAATCAAAGAGTGGCTATCAACAATTACTTGAATGGGACAGATACTACCAATCAGAGAAGTATTTTAGGAGAGTTTGCCGCGCAAGAAATTCCTACCCGTTTTGGTATGTTTGATACAAATGATAACGACTTTACCAGAATACCTACAGTGAACGCTGTAAAAGTAGTAGCTAGTAATTCAAATAGTGTAATTCGTCGTGGAGATATTTATACTGCGGTTGTATCTGATAACAACCAGGGAGGAGATATTTATGGTCGCTTAGGCGAAATCAATAGAGCTGCTGGTGGTTCTTTTGGAGGAACTTATACTGCTTCTTCATCAGTAACTTTCACTGCGACTGATATTTTAGGTAACACGGCTACTTTTACCCTTACTACTGCTGCATCTGTGGGAGCATTATCCGCTACAATCGATCTGATTAATTCTGGTACACCTACTGCTGGAACCCAAGCACTGGCACCAAACACAACTTTTAAAATAGGAACAAATGCCAATACCTATTTAACAGATGCAAATGCGAGTGGTATAGCAAATCGTACTCAACAAGACTTTGGTTTTGCATCTTTAGGTGGAGGCGTTGTTTCTTCTGTATTTAGTATTATCAATACTGGTAATGGCAACCAAAGAAGAATAACCTTGAGCAATCCTGAGCCGGGTAAAACTTACAAGTTAGATGTTTCTTATGGTTCTGGTATCAGAACATTGGCGGTACAGTAAGTCCATCCGATTGACCTTGAGTTCATTACTTCAAGGTCAATTGCTCTTTTGATTATTTTTTAGACATAAAACCTTATTTATGAAAAAAAATATAAAATATTCGAAAATGCCACGCTTACTAGAAGGTGTGCTCTTGCTGGTTTTATGCTTTCTCTCCACATTTTCTATTGCACAAGATAAGAAACTTTCTTATGGTGGCAAGGTAGGTTTGGCTGTGAGTAGCTTTACCAACGAGCAGCCCCACACCGGAAGCCGGATCGGTTATCAATTGGGAGGTTTTGTGAGGTATAATGTATTGCCTATGTTAGACGTAGAACTCAATGTTATGTATCAACAACAAGGAGGTACTAAGCTAAGCATTGAGTATATGCCCCCAGGGCTTAATACGGTTGTTACCCGACGTACGACTACGCATAATTATTCTCTGCACTACATCGATTTACCAGTATTGGCCAGATTAGATGTAGCTGAACTATTGGGTTGGGATATGGAGTTTAAACCTAAAGTGATTGCAGGTCCCGCGTTAGGCATATTATTGCGTGGGTATGATCGCTACGACCGTACGATGGAGCTTAGCACAAGTACCTTTCCTTCTATTAATGACCCATTGCTTGGTACTGTACCTTTGAGGGTAACCAGTACTGATCAAGAAGATGTAACCAGTAATTTTGAGCGCTTAAATTTTGGGTTCTATTTAGGTCTTGGTGGTGAAATTCCCATTGGCATGGACAAAACATTAATACTAGATTTTACCTATCGTTTGGGGATTAGTCCAGCGGATACTGAGGATCCTAATCGTTTCAACATTGTATCAGCTGCCGATGATATTCGCACCAATGTGATTTCATTTACTATTGGCGTTGGATTTTAAGTGTGATTACCATAAATCTTTGATGATTTAGGGCTCTTTCCAATCTTTGGGAAGGGCTTTTTTAATGATTAATGGTTTTAGGATCGGTGGCTTTATCAGTTTTACGTTGCTTTTTGGTTTTCTTATTTTTTGGCAATGATTGCGTACTTTTGGAATTGCGTTTTTTTCGTTTCTTTTTCTTTTTGCCAAACTTGATCAAGTCTCCCAAGCTAGAGAAACTCTCTGTGTACAATAAGCTAAACCCAGCAGTAGTAGTAGTGGCATTGGTCAGGCTTACATTGTTCAAGAGTCCCTGGTTGTTTTTATTATACATCTTGGCTCTAAAACGCCCATCAGGACTCAGCATATACTCGAGGGTCCATTCGCCTACCACACTGGCTACGTCGGTTTGGTTTTGGGTATTGGTAAATCCTCCTTCGCGGCTAATACGCAAACGTCCATCAAATAAACTATAAGAAACATTCAATTGAGCAGCATCTAAGGCACTGGGGTCCAAGTCAAGCGTTAGCTCCAGGTTTTTGTCTACTTGCGATACCCAGTTACTTAGCTGATTAGAGAGCAACTCAGACAGGCTGCTACCAGTAGCGGCTCCCAATCCTCCGAAAGAGTTGCGAGGAGAAAATCTTTGTAATACCAATACGCTGAATACCTGACGGTTACGCTCTTGTTCGTCGGTCTGAATGGTAGCGGCCACACTTCGGAAGGCATTGCTTAATACTGGGTCAGGAATTCGATTTGCGTCTCCTAAATCCAGGTCAAGTTTAATTTCAGGGTTCAATAGTTTTCCCTGCAAGTTTAGCAATACATTCACAGGATATCTTCGGCGATATTCTGGATTCTGCGGGTTCTCGAGCTGGTCCAGGTTCAATAAAGGAAGCAACGATACTTGTCGTAGATATTTGGCTCTAATGTCTATATCACTATCGTATACATCGCCAATAAAGCTTACCTTGCTACCTGCATTGATATCAAAACCTTTGTTGATTAAGTTAAGCAGAGTAAAATTGTATGTTCCTTTAGAAATGACATAGTCACCAAAAATACTAAAGTCACCCTCTTCATCCATTTCCACGTTTAATTTACCGTTTCCAGTGGCCCGGATCAAATCTCCTGCTTGTTTGTCAAAAATGATCTCAAATTGTGCATTCTCATTCAAGTCCAAATTAAAATCCATCTTGAGACCATTGAGGTTCACCTTTTTAATGGTATTTTCTTCTTTTTTGAGGGTATCTTTCAAGTTTACAAACTCAATGTAGCTTTTTTGCGAGACATCGGTGTATCCATCGAGCGGCATATACAGGCGAGTCCCTTTTTCGCTACTGGCATTTACTTTAAGTTCTACCAAGTTATCTATATAACCCGTCACCTTTAGGTTCCCCGAAGCAAAAGCTTTTCCATAAAAACTCTCATTGGGAAGCGGAATCTTATCAATCACTTGTAGATTCCTGAATTCGCCATTCAGAGCCATGAGGAAATTACTGAAATAGTCGT
>DMXI01000199.1 GCA_003483885.1 Microscillaceae bacterium | reverse complement strand
GTATCTCTGGTTTTTTACTACCCTTTTCAACGTTATTTTATAGAGGATAGTATAGAGATTGCCTGTTGAATTGAAATAACTTCAGCAAATATAATAATTGGTTTCTGTTTGTGATCTTTCAAACGGGTTTTTTGAGAATTTTGCTGCAGGTATTGAATTATTTTCCCAAAAGTATCTGATTTGAAATAATCATCATTTTCAGAGTTAAAATACCCTTTCATTGTGTCATTTTTCAGGGTTAATTTTTCCATCCCCAAGCGTTCTGCTTCCCACCTGAGTTTCACTGTTTCTATCAGGTCATTGACTTCATCAGGAGGGTTTCCAAACCTATCACGAATAGATTTACTAAATTCGTCTAACTCTTCAATACTCTTAATATTGTCAAGCGTGGTGTACAAACTCAACCTCTCAGAAATACTCGTGACATAGTCTTCTGGAATAAGAATAGCCAAATCTGTTTCTATGACACAATCAGTCTTCAAGTCCCTTACAGAAAGTTCACTGGCAAACAATTCTTTAAATTTGGTTTCTTTGAGTTCTTGAATGGCATCATCCAGTACCTTGTGGTACATCTCGAAGCCCAAATCACTGATAAAGCCGCTTTGCTCGGCTCCTAGTAAATTTCCAGCCCCCCGGATGTCCAAGTCACGCATTGCAATTTTAAAACCATCACCCAACTCCGAAAACTCCTCAAGCGCAGTTAAACGACGACGAGACTCCACCGTGAGCAAAGAAGATGCTGGAGCCAATAGATAACAATATGCTTTACGATTAGACCGCCCTACCCTACCTCTCATTTGGTGCAAATCGGCCAATCCAAACATATGGGCCATATTAATAATAATGGTGTTGGCATTGGGTACATCTAGTCCTGCTTCAATGATATTGGTAGAAATCAACACATCGTATTCGCCTTCTATAAACTTAAGCATCACTTTCTCGAGCTTGGGGCCTTCCATTTGGCCGTGGGCTACTCCAATATGCGCATCGGGGACCAACTTCAGAATATTATTGGCAATAGAAATAATGTCTTTTACCCGATTGTGTACAAAAAATACTTGCCCGCCCCGACGCAACTCAAAACTAATGGCGTCGCGAATGACTTCATCGTTGAAGGTGTGTTGTTCGGTAGTGACTGGCTGACGATTGAGTGGTGGAGTTTGAATAATAGATAAATCGCGGGCACCCATCAATGAAAAATGAAGCGTTCGGGGAATTGGGGTAGCAGTAAGTGTGAGTACGTCTACGTTGACCCGCATTTCTTTGAGCTTTTCTTTGGTCTTTACCCCAAATTTTTGCTCCTCATCTATAACCAAAAGCCCTAAATCTTTGAATTTCACATCTTTGCCCACAATTCGATGCGTACCAATCAAAATGTCTACTTTTCCATCTTGCACATCTTTGAGCGTTTCTTTGATTTGTTTGGAGGTCTTAAATCGATTGATATACTCAATGTTACAAGGAAATTTTTCTAAACGGTTTTGGAAAGTCTTGAAATGCTGAAGGGCCAAAATAGTAGTGGGCACCAACACTGCCACTTGTTTACCGTCTGCTACTGCTTTGAAGGCAGCCCGAATAGCAACTTCGGTTTTACCAAAGCCTACATCTCCGCAAATGAGACGATCCATCGGACTGGTCAGCTCCATATCGGCCTTTACATCAGCGGTGGCTTTAGCCTGGTCAGGGGTGTCTTCGTAGATAAATGAGGATTCTAATTCGGCTTGTAAAAAACTATCCCGGCTAAAAGCAAAACCAGGCGCCGATTTGCGTGTGGCGTATAGCTCTATTAAGTCTTCAGCTATGTCTAACACGCGTTTTTTTACCCGCTTCTTTTTAGTTTCCCATTCAGGGGAACCCAGTTTGTGTACTTTGGGTGGTGCGGAATCTTTGCCAGAATATTTACTGATTTTATGCAAAGAATGGATACTCACATATAATAAATCATCATCTCTGTATACCAAGCGTACCGCTTCCTGTGTTTTCCCATTGGCTTCTACTTTTTCCAAGCCGGCAAAACGCCCCACGCCATAGTCTACGTGGGTTACGTAGTCACCAGGATTAAGCATTTTTAGGGCCTTCATTGTCAAAGCCTTTTTCTTAGAATGTCGCTTTCCGGCTCTATACCGATGAAAGCGCTCGAAAATCTGATGATCAGTATAACAAACAAACTGATTGATATGATCTACAAAGCCTTCCCGTAAGGCCACCCCCAGTGCATCAAAATTTACAGAGGGGTCTAGTTCATCAAAAATTACATTGAGTCGTTCTACCTGACGTAGCGAATCGGCTGCAATGTAATTGGTATATCCTTGGGTTTGTTTTTCTTTAAGGTCGTCTATTAGCAAAGCAAAATCTTTGTTAAATGAGGGTTGAGGCTTTGCATCTTGTTCTAATCTGTTGCCAGTTTTGAAGTGAAAACGTTTACCAAACTCTACAGTGGTGAAATCAAGCAGTTTCTCTTCAAAAGATGCCTGAGTTTCAAACAATACGTCTGGATCATTGACAATTTGGGTATTGCCACTTTTTTCTAATATTTCTTTAAAATTATTGGCTACTTTGGTAAAACTCTTTCGAATGACGGTAAGTACAGCATCATAATCTTTGAGCCATATATTAGTATTGCCTGGTACAAAATTAAGGAATGACTCTCTTACTTCTTGTACAAGTTTGGTTTGTACGTTGGGGATAATGGCTATTTGGTCTACCTGCTCAATAGAGAGTTGATTTTCAGGATCAAATAAACGAATGCTTTCCAGCTCGTCATCAAAAAACTCAAGGCGGTAAGGATAATCGTTGGAATAAGAGAAAATATCTACAATCCCTCCTCTAATAGAAAACTGGCCTGCTTCGTAGACAAAATCGGTTTTGTCAAAATCATAGGTATGTAGGATTTCAGCCAGAAACTCAATGTCTACTTGCTCGCCTACTTTGGCTGTAAAAGTGTTTTCCAACAATGATCTTTTATTAATCACTTTTTCTACCAAGGCGCTGGGGTAAGTTACAATCATAAACCCCTCTTCGTTGGAGGGATTATCTTCTCCAGCTTTGGCGGCATCTACGCTGACAATTTGTGGGGTACTCACTCGCTGATTGATTCGATTGAGTACTTCGGCTCGCTCGAGTACGTTGGCATTTTCCACTTCCATAAACTTGTAGGGCCGTTTGTAAGAAGAAGGGAAAAACCAAATATTTTTTTTGCCTAGTAAATTTTGCAGATCATTATAAAAATAGAGGGCTTCGTCTCTATCATTTAATATAAAAATATGGTTGATGCGGGTTTTGGCATCGGTATGTACTTTGTAAGTAGCACTGGCTATGATGGCATCCAAACTGCCTACCAAACCTTTGACTTGTACGCGAGTAGGCTTATCAGTAGCTACATATTGGGCCAAAGCCTGAGCAAGGCTGTCTTCGGCATAATGAGCAACAAAATCCCTGATTTTCATATGATTACTATTCAATTTCAGTGATAGTTACCGAAATAGAGGTGCTTTTTTTGTGTAATGAATGATAAAGAAATATAAGTGTGTTTGAGATTGAATTGTTTGATAACCGATTCAATATCTTTCACAAATATACGCAAGGCAGAGGAGTAAATGCAAAAGTGGTGGATTTAGGTATAAAACTTCGCTCGACTTTTTGTAATGGTTAGCAAATCAATATTGCTTATAGGGGAGGTTATGCGCTCATCACCACTAGCCCTTAATCGTCAGGGAGCCATTCGAAAAGCGTCATAGAAAAGATATTTCAACTACATACCTACAAAAATACCTGCCAAATCAATAAGCTTTGGCAGGCAAGATCAATTAAAAAATCTTTGCTATTGAATGCAATCATAAATGGCTTTTACCAACATTTTTGCTCGGGGATCACCTACTGTATCTGGCCCCATTTGGTTACATACATATCCAATTGCGACTTGATTGTCGCGGTCGGCACAACCAAACGAGCCACCCCATCCACTATGGCCAAACGCTTTGGTATTAGGACCAAAAAGATTCAAGTCTAAATCATTAATTACCGTACCGTTACCCCAGGCTATCGGACTACCTATCATCATATCTTGGCGGGTACTTACAATTTCGGTCATTTTGTCGATGCTACCAGCCGACATAAACCCTGGTTGAGGCAGATGATCTACCTGAGCAAGCGGCTGATATATCTTGGCTAATCCCATAGCTGAACCGTATCCACAAATCGCAGGCAGTTCGGCAGCTCGCCACTCTCTACGATTAGGGCTTTCGGCCTCTAGCACCGGATTGGACACCGAAACAGCCAGAAAATCAGGTAATGTAGCTGGATCGGGTATTTGGTGTTGTTCTATAGGTTTGTAAAGCACCGCCACGGTGTCTTCTTTACTCTCGGGAAGTCCAATGTATACATCTGCTCCTAAAGGTCCTGCTATTTCTTCCTGAAGGAAGGTTCCTACAGTTTTGCCAGAAACTCTGCGGACAATTTCCCCTGCCAAATAGCCTACCGTCCAGCCATGGTAAGAAGTTTTTTCGCCAGGCACCCAATAAGGAGCCTGACGAGCCAAGCGATCGCATATTAAATCCCAATTCATCAGGTCATCTAACTGGGTGGTCTCTCTGAGACCTGGGTTACCCGATTGGTGCGATAACAAATGGCTTACGGTGGTGTTTTCTTTCCCGTTTTGTCCAAACTCGGGCCAATGCTTTGACACCAAGTCGCTGTAAGCTACCAAACCTCGATCTACCAACACTCCTACACAAAGCCCGGTAATACCTTTGGTAGTAGAGTACAAAGCAATGGTAGTATCTTCGGTCCAGGGTTGGGTTTTTTCTCGGTTTCGATAACCTGCCCAAAGATTAATAACCTGTTTACCCTGATAGTATACACACAAAGAAGAACCAAGCTCTTGGTATGTATCATCTCGGTAAAAGTTTGACTCAAAAGCTTCTTTTACTGACTCAAACTGAGGATCAATGGTACCAAAAACGGCCACTTTTTCACTTGTTGACTTCATATTATTTATTGATTTTGGTGATTAGTCTAAGCTATAAGCATCAATTCAATCTTTGTTGTTCTATGTATTGCCGAGGGCTAATACCCATTTTTTGCTTGAATACCCGAGAAAAATATTGAGGGTAAGTAAAACCAAGTTTATAGGCGGTTTCAGTAATAGAAGCATTGGGAGCTAACAAGAGGTTTTTTGCTTCCTCTATTAGAAATAAATTGATAAGATCTACAGAAGTTTTGCCTGTTTCTGTTTTAAGCGTATCGCTTAAATAACGTTGACTCACATTAAGTTTTTGGGCCATCCATTCAACTGTCGGAATTCCTTTCTGTTCTAGTTGATTAGATTCAAAGTAATCTGCTAATAAAGCTCTAAAACGTACATGTAGTTCTGTATTTAAATCTTTACGATTAAGAAATTGACGCTTATAAAAACGTTCAGAATATTTCAGTAAAGTAGCTATCAAGGATAAAGTAATATCTTTGCTAAACTCATCTTGATTGTTATGATATTCTTGCGCAATATGTTTAAAAAGCGATACAAGCAATGCCTCTTCCTTGGTTGATAAATGCAATGCTTCATTAGTCGCATATCCAAAAAAGCTTGCTCGTTTTATTTCATTTGCCAAATGATGTCCTTTGATGAAGTTTTCATGAAAATAAATTGAAAACCCTCGGTTGTCCAGGAAAATATTGTCCCACTGCACTACTTGACGTGGTGCCGTAAAAACCATGGCTCCTTTGTCGAAATCATATTTAGTACGCCCATAGCTCATCTTTCCCTGCACTCCTCTTTTCAAAGAAATCCCATAAAAGTCGGTAGTAATTGGTGGACTGCTCTCGAGCTTACAAATTACCTGATCTAAACCAGCATCAAGATCATAAATGTATAATTGAGGATGCTCGGCAGGAGGCTGATTAGTATACCTCAGAAAGTCGGAAATATTATCAAAATGCTGCATAAGTCCACTATAGGTAATTCATTTAAATGTTTGGGTATCCTAAATTCATGAACGCTTTGCAAAAATCAATGATGCACTTAGTATTTTACTTATACAAAACTGTTTTTTATGTATATTTTTTAGTAATTCTCTACTTTCTTAGGTGAATAGATGGGCTGCGGAAAGAGGCAAAACAGCGTTAAAGGTGTAAATGAATGGGGGCAATTAATATATTGAGATAGTAATCATGATTGGGCTATATTAGAATCCCTATGACATTATTTTCTTTATAGCCATCGTTCTTTCAAGTCCTTGTATTTAGTACGCCCAATAGGAAGCACAGCACCACTTTTCAGTACCATTTCATACTTACTTCCCTGGTGAATTCGTACACTTTGCATTTCACTCATTTTTACTACATAAGATTTATGAATACGCTCAAAATTAGCAGGTAATAGTTGTCGTAACTTATCCAAAGCTTTATCGTGTAGCACTTTGCGTCCATCTTGCAAATATACCTCTGAATAGTTACCCGCTCCTTGGGCATATACAATGTCTTCGATAGGGATTAACTCAATCCGTCCCTGATGCTTAATCGCCAAAAACTTAGTATCAGAGCGAGCCTCGGTTTGTAAGCGATTGAAGGCTTTTTCTAATCGAGTTTTGTTGAATGGCTTGGGGACAAAATCTAACACGCCATACTCAAAAGCCTCAAGTGCTCTATCACGATAAGCTGAAATAATGATGGTATGAAACGATTCGGCTACCAACGACTGGAGCATTTCGAACCCATTTTTACCATTAAGATTCAGGTCTAACAACAATACATCTATAGAATGTATCTTGAGGTGTTCCTGGGCTTGTTCCAGACTAGCAAAAACGACTAGTTGGGTAAGTTGTGTACCTAAGATATCCTTGACATGTTTCTGTATCAATTGGGCAATCGGAAACTCATCTTCTACGATCATTATCTTCATAAGTCTCTAAATTTTGGGCTAAAAAGTCGTATAACTACTATTTTTTTCACAAATATTTCATTCAGTTTAAAAATAGGGATGTAAGTTTTTTTCCCCATATGACATTTTTTTTACTAAGACAATCACCACACGCAATCTTATAATAATACAATTTAATATTTAAATTCCTGATATGAGTATACTCCTCATTTTTTTATAAAAGTTCACTTCATTACCTATATATTTAAGTTTTTAAATTGATATGTTGATAGGCAACAAACCGAATTTTCAAACTATTAAACATCGATGATAAACGATTTTTGAGCCTAAAAAGACTACCAGGATTATTTCAGGAAATGGGTAAAACTAATAGTTGAAAAAATTATATACCTGAAAAACAATTATTTACAAAAAAAACTATTGATTAAACAAAAAAACACAAAAAAAACTTGCACATAATTACAAACAGTTTCTAGATTTGTATCAACTACAGAACAATCACAAGCAATAAAAATTTAACTTTACTTAACCCGGTATCCTTCCGTAATGAAACTAACTAACGCACAAAATGCGAATGGATACATTTACTATATTCTTCTTGTAATATTTATAATTTATCTTCCTATGCCAGGTTATAGCCAGGGTAGTATCGAAGGTAGTATTGTAGGTACTCAGGAGAAGTATGTCCCATTTGCTACAGTCACTTTACTTAGGCCATCCGATTCTACATTGGTGAAAGGCACCCTTTCTGATACAAGTGGGTCATTTCGATTCGTTAACTTGTCGCCCAACAATTATATCTTATACATTTCTCATATCCAGTATAAGCCTTATTATCGTTCTGTCAATGTAACGTCCTCCAAAACTGTATTGCCTAAAGTTTATCTGGAATCCTCAGCAGACAACCTGGATGAAGTGGTAGTGAAAGGATCCCGAACTTTGATTGAACGCAAAATAGACCGGGTAATTTTTAATGTAGAAAAAAGCATTATGGCTTCTACAGGCGATGCCCACGATGTGGTGGCCAAATCTCCCGGAGTAAGAATTGATTTTCAAGGAAATGTAACCGTAAATGGCAAAAGTGCTCGCGTGTTGATCAACAACCGCCCAGTGAATTTATCCCCAGAAGAATTAAGTAATTACTTGAAAAGCATTCCAGCTCAAAATATTCAGCAAGCCGAGGTCATGAGCAATCCATCGTCTTCTTATGATGCTAGCAGTGGAGCAATTGTTAACCTGGTTATTCGCAAAAACATTCAGCAAGGTGTATTTGGCTCGGCAGCGTTGAGATATCAGCAAGGGCAAGCCGGACGTACCAATGCCGCTGGAAGGCTTATTTACAATCGGGGGCGCTTCAGAATAAGTAATACCTACTCTTACCGAAACGCTCATTACATCAGAGATTTTTTAGAAGAGAATACTTTTCAAACCAATAATTTTGAAACATTTTGGAATACCCAAAGTCAACAACGGGCCAATAATCGTACCCACCTGTATCAAATGAATATGGATTATGTGCTGGCTCCAAAACATGTGGTAGGTATTCAGTTTATTGGTTCTTATGATCAAAATACTTCACTGACTGAAACCGATAATGCGGCTTTTAGTCAACAAGTACTAGACTCTGTCATCAATACCAACGAAAACATTGAAGAGGATAGGTTTCGCTATTCGGTCAACCTAAATTATGCAGCCAAACTGGGCAAAAGTAAACTGAATATAGACTTGACTTACCTTGACTATGTAACCGATTGGAAACAAAATCTCGATACCCGCACTACCGATCTACAAGGCGCTCAGTTGTTGTACAATCCAGAATCGCGTAATCGTCTGGACCGAAGAATAGAGCTAAGTACAGCTACTATTGATTACATTTGGCCAGTGCATAAAAAGCTCACGGTGAAGCTTGGAGGTAAGTTTAATTACATTACCACTGACAACGATTTTAAATCTGAAAACCTGCTGGATGAGATTTATGTAAATGATCCAACGCGTACCAATCGTTTTTTATACACTGAAATTACCCAGGCATTGTATACCAGTGTAGATTGGAAAACCGGAAAACACCAGTTGCAATTTGGACTTCGGGGAGAGGCTACCCAAACAGAAGGGGAATCGGTTAGCCTGAACGAAACTACGGTGCTCGATTATATGCAGTTATTTCCTACAATATTCTGGATGTTTAGTCCCGATGACAAAAAATCTATCAGTTTTTCTTATCGCCGAGGCATTACCCGCCCAGGCTACTGGCGTGTAAATCCTTTTAGGTTTTATAATACTCCGCTTACGTATCGGGTAGGAAATCCCAGGCTACGTCCCATGCTGGAAGATGCATTGGAACTCGCTTATACTTTTGCCAACCAAATTAGTATTACTGGTTTTTTCAATTATTGGAAAGATGAACACAACCAAGTAGTGGTACAAGACAACGCCAACCAAACTTATCATTTTGAGCAAATCAATCAAGATCGGGGTAGTGTGTTTGGCGCTTATTTAAATATTCCTTACCAGATTAAACCCTGGTGGGAAATCAACGCTTATTTACAGGTATCACAAACGACGGCCAGTTCCAATTATTTGAATACTTCGTATGACAATAGCCAAGTAAGCTTTTATGGCTCATTGAACAACTCCTTTGTGTTGTCAAAAAAAGGAAAATTAACAGCAGAAATTACAGGATGGTATGCTTCGCCTGATGCCTCGGCTTTTTATCGGGTAAGGAGCATATTTGATATTTCATTTGGCATTCGTAAGCGATTTGCCAAAAAATGGTCAGTAGCAATCTCGGTAAGTGATTTATTGTACACTCAACCCACGCGTTTGCAATCGGTACAAGACAACTTGTCTTATTCTTTGGAAAACAGGCAAGATACTCAAACCATACGATTAAGTATTGGCTACCGATTTTTGAAAGGGAAAGTGAAACAACCTCGCCGTAGAAATACTGGCAATAGTGATGAACGAAACAGAATTAAATAATAAGGTTAGTTTGAAAGACAATTAAATTTTGTGATTGAGAAAATATTAGAAAAAGGGGAAGTCTGGACACTCCCCCTTAGTACCCTTGTTGTTGAGAAACAAGGAACTTATTCTCAATTAGCAAAACTGCAAAAAAAATGAGTGAATTCAAAAAACCACCATTTTGAGCGCTATTCAACCGAGCGTCATTCAAGCAACTATTGCATGTAAGATATGAAGAGGTATGTCATCTGGACAATGGCTCTCTTTACTGGTCAGGTGTGGGCTATTATTTTCACACCAAGCCTGATCCTTTGTGGCCTAGTAACAAAGGACTTATTCTCAAATTTATTTACTGATGAAAAAGTTTAAATTCGATCAAAAGAAAGCTCAAGAAGTACAAGCAGCTTTAGAAAACCTCAAAAACGAAACCTTGAGTAGCCTTTCTGGCGAGTGCTTCAATGGTGGAGAATGGATCAAACTGAAAACGGGTAAGGTCACGTTCAGTAGTGATTGTCCCGGTCCTATTTTAGAGGGTCTCTAGAATACCGTGCATTTCTTTGGGTAGCATGTTTGTAATAACCCCGACAAATCTGGACTTTAAGCTGTCGGATTTAGCACAAATTAACCAAAGGCAAAGCTCGTCAAAGACCCCGTTCTCACGATTACTTATGGTGATTTTTATGGTCCACAGTACTGGGTCACTACCGTCGTTTGGTGTATTTCGGCATGCCTCAACTACAAAGGTTTCAAGAACTATAGAGCAAGGTACAAGTTTAGTGAGGCCAATATATGCCTAGACATTTATTTTGAACAAGTTATTTACGATCATATCAAGCCTAATTCCTTGTGGCTTAGTAACAAGGAACTTATTCTCAAATTATATTACTAATATGAAAAAGTTTAAATTCGATCAAAAGAAAGCTCAAGAAGTACAAGCAGCTTTGGAAAACCTCAAAAACGAAACTTTGAGTAGCCTTTCTGGCGAGTGCTTCAATGGTGGAGAGTGGGTAAAAAAGACTACTAAAATCAAGTTCAGTAGTGACTCCGATTCTCCTGTTTTAGAAGGTTTCTAGAACACTCTGGATTTCTTTGAGTAGCGTGTTTGCAATAACTCCGACACATCTGGACTTTAAGTTGTCAGAGTTAGCACAGATTAGCCGAAGGCAAAGCTCGTCAAAAACTCTATTCTCATGATTATTTACGGTGATTTTTGTTGTCCCTAGTACTGGTTACCGCATGGTGTACTTTGGCCTGCTTTGGATACAAAAAAACTTTATCAGTCTTGAGAACCATAGAGCAAAGTACAAGCCTAGCCAAGCTAATCCCCCCTTATGCTAGACATTTATTTCGCACACGCTACTTAGTACTCTATCAACGCTCTTACTTGATATTTTAAAACTCCCCAGTTGGTCTCGCTTTGCCAAGACCACTCAAGAGGTAGAATATAAACCCAATTGGTTGATAGAGTACTTGATTACAGTCAAATCAAGCCTAATTCCTTGTGGCTTAGTAACAAGGGACTTATTCTCAAATTATATTACTAATATGAAAAAGTTTAAATTCGATCAAAAGAAAGCTCAAGAAGTACAAGCAGCTTTGGAAAACCTCAAAAACGAAACCTTGAGCAGCCTTTCTGGCGAGTGCTTCAATGGTGGAGAGTGGGTAAAGAAAACTACTAAGATCAAGTTCAGTAGTGATGGACCTTCTCCTATTTTACAGGATTTATAGCGCATTGAGTGCTTCTTAAAGGCTGCCTTGTCATTTTACACTGTAATTTGATTCCTTAATTTTCAAAATGTGTCTTTTACAGAGGCTCGAGGGATGGATTATTTTGTGAACCAAAAAACGAAACAATGTATAGGCGAAGGCAGCCTTACAACCTCTCAAACTATAAAATACCAAACAAACATCTTTATCACTGAACATAAGCCGATCCTTACAGGACAGGTTTTCGCTCACATTCAAAAAGTCGAGACCAGTTCATCGAGAAAAGTTTGAATTGCATACCATAAGACTTATACAAACGGGGTATTTTCTTGGTTCCAGGGATATGTCATGAGCAACACTTCTGGATTCCTATTCAGAGAGAGGACATTTGTACCAATACAATTACTCCTGAAAAACCGAATACTTCTCACACAAAGGCTAATTGTTTCAAAACATTTATATAATGATTATCTTATGAATACTCAGTTATCAAATTTAAAGGTTCGGAGCTTAGCTATCAAAGTAGCCAGCCGATGTAATCTCAACTGTAGTTACTGTTATATATACAATATGGGCGATAATACCTACCTCAAGCAGCCCAAGTTTATGAATGAAATGGTAGAAGACGCGTTGCTGGAGAAAGTTTTACGGCATTGTCAACACCATGCATTAAAGAAATTTTTCTTCGTGTTTTTTGGAGGTGAACCTTTATTGGCAGGCACCCAAGCCATTCGGCGTTTTGTCGAAAAAGCCAATGCCTTGTTTTTACCTCTGGGCATTATACCTGAGTATGGCGTGCAGTCTAACGGGGTATTGATTGACGATGAGTGGTGCGAGTTGTTTGCTGAATTAGATATTTTGGTAGGCATTAGTTTGGACGGAATGCCCGAAATAAATGATATGTATCGAGTAGATCATAAAGGAAGAGGGTCTTACCACCAAGCAGTACAAGGGCTCAAGGTGACTCAAAACTCGCTGGCTATGCGCAAAAAATTTATGAAAGCCAGCATCAATAGTGTAATCAATCTGGATGCCGACCCTATAGAGGTGTATGAGCATTTTAAGTTGTTGGGTGCCCAGGTAGACTTTCTGCTTCCTGATGCCAATTATTTTCAACCACCTCCTGGCTTAGAAAACACCGACGGCAGCAATATAGATTGGAACAACACCCCCTACGCCGATTGGCTCATTCCGATATTTAATCAATGGTTTTATGAAAAAGAACCCAAGAGTAAAATCAGCATTTTCAAGTATATTATGATTTTGATTTTTGGGGGCAACATTGCCAATGACCACTTTGGGAAGGAGCGTTGTGAGTTATTGATTATTGAAACCAATGGAGATATAGAAGCTACGGATTCGTTCAAGGCTTGTGGGCAGGGTTTTACTGAGAGCAATGTAAATGTACTACAAAATGACCTGGACGAAGCCCTACAAAGCGAACTTTCGGTAATGTATCAGTTTGCCAAAGACAAACTCTGTAAGCAGTGCAATGTATGCCCGGTAAAAGATATTTGCGGCGGAGGGTTTATTGTGAATCGCTACAGCGAAAAAAATGGCTTTAATAACCCTTCTATCTATTGTGCCGATTTGCTCAAGTTGATCACGCACATCCAGAACAAAATTATGGAAGAGCTTCCGGATGAAATGGTAACACAACACGAAATATCAGCAATGACTTACGAAGAAGCCCAACAAATAATCAAGGAAAGACTCCATGAAGACTTGGCCTTGGAATACGCGGCGGATTTAGAAAACTTCAAAAAATAACTCAATGGCCGATACTAAAGAATCAATGTTTGGCTGTGTAGTAGTAAAAATTGCCAGCCGTTGCAATATCAATTGCACCTACTGCTATATGTACAACAAAGGGGATGAAACCTACCTGAGTCAACCCAAAAAAATGAGTGATGAAGTGGTAGACACTATGTTACAAAGGGTACGTTACCACTGTTTAAAGCACGGCATTGAATACTTCAGGTTTGTGTTGCATGGAGGCGAACCTCTACTGACGGGGAAAGATTTCATACGTACTTTTGTAAAAAAAGCAAGGAGGGTGCTTTTGCCAGATACTAAACCTGTATTTAGTATTCAAACCAATGCCTTATTGCTCGACCAAGAATGGGTGGCCTTATTTAAAGAATTAGGTATTCATGTAGGGATTAGCATTGATGGTGTCAAAGAGGTAAATGACGAATACCGGGTAGATCACCAAGGCAAAGGAACCTATGATCGAGTAGTGGCGGGTATCCAACAATTACACGATTTTAATGCCGATAAGGCTCCTAAAGAACAAGTACATCCAGGAGCCATTTTGGTGGTAAACCCTGACAGTGACCCCGTAGAAGCTTATCACCACTTCAAAGAGCTGGGACTCAAAGCCATCAAGCCTGTTTTGCCTGATTATACTTATGAAGATTTACCCGAAAACTTTGATCCAGAAGATACTACGCATACGCCTTTTGGTGATTGGCTCATTGCATTGTTTGACGAATGGTTCCAAGACCAGGAGAATCAAATAAGGGTCAGTCTTTTTAAAGAAATTATAGAGTTGTTGCTGGGTTCTGAGTCGGGTACCGATACGGTAGGAAACGACGAAGTAGGGGTGATTGTAGTAGAAACCGATGGTGGTATCGAGACGGTAGATGCCCTGAAAGTCTGCGGACATGGGTTTACCAAAGAGGGGCTGAATGTACTACAACACGAGTTTGATGAATCGTTGGATACTAGCCTGGCAGGCATGTATTTTATGAGCAAAAAACAATTGTGCAATCAATGCCAGGCTTGCCCAGTCAATGAAATTTGTGGCGGAGGATTTATTCCTCATCGCTACAGTCGCAAAAATGGTTTCAACAACCCTTCTATTTATTGTTATGGCTTAATGAAACTCATGACACATATTCAGGGGCGAGTGCTAGGGCAGTTTCCCAAAGCTTTGTTGGAAGAAAGTGGCATTGAGATTCTCACTTTTGAGAAGGCATACCAAATGCTTCAGGAAAATTTACAACAAAATCCAGCTGAAGCCACCTATGCTCCTTTATTAGAAAGCTTTGGCCAACCATAAAATCAATGATATATGCTATTACAAGAAAACTTAACCATTAAAAGTGTCGAAGAGATTTTAAGATTTGAAACTCCAGCCACTGGCTACTACCAAGCGCTTACTCAAGCTTTTCGTGCCAGAGTAAGGCATAAATTTGACTTATTGTTGGACAAAATTCGCCAACACTCTGTTACGATACCTGGGCAAATTCAAGAAAAGATGGAGTTGCTCACCTCTTCAGAAATAGAAGAATGGCTACTTAGCCCCGAGTTGTTAGGACTTATTTTGCATCATTCAAACGATCATTTACCGCAAATTGCCCCGTTTGTATTGCAAACTTTAGAGGCTGAAATAGCCCGTAACCATAAAAAATTTGATACAAATCAATACCAAAATTTATGGACAAACAATGGCGATTACTTTATCTATTTTGACGCTCAAAAGCAGGCTTTTCAAGATTATGAAGCCCCTAAGTTTGCCCCTGCTATTACCTTTGATTTTTTGAGCCCGGCTTGTTTGCAGGTCAATAATAAAACACTGGACGATGACACGCATTTGATTCAAAATTATGCATTTGACCAAGCGGGTAGTTTATACGAGCAAATCCAACAGGCTCTGGAACCCATAGACGACCGAGTGGCTACCCTTATTGAGCAAATGACCAAAATGATCATTGTAAAACGCCAAACAACCCAAGAGGAGGTAGCTACTAAGTTTTGGTCGGCTACTCACTCCCACTTCATTGGCAAAATATTGTTGGTGAATACCGAAGAAGGCTCCGACGAAGACATCATCGACGGGTTGGTTCACGAAGCAATACACTCACTGTTGTACATCATAGAAGAGCTACACCCCTGGATGCCTGCCGAAAAAGTATCGGAAGCTATTGGCAACGAAATTTGTTCGCCCTGGACTAACAACTTGCTTCCTTTGAGGGCATTTTTACACGCACTATTTGTCTGGTATGGTTTATTTAATCTTTGGCGGTTTGCCCTGGAAAACCAGTTGTATCGCGCCGAAGATGCTCAGCAAAGAATGGAAAAAATCAAACAAGGATATGCTCAGGTAAACATTAGACGGGACATTATAGAGAAGTTTGAGGTGGACTTGCAAGCAGAACTGGTAACGACCATTGACCGCATGCAAGCCTATATATTGGATTTTTAAGTCCATCGAGCGAGAGAAAACACAATGATAACCACAAAACAAAGAAAATTATGCAATTGAAAGAAGGCATAAAAATATATATAGATACGCCATTACCCGAAGACCGAATTTATTTAAGTAATGGCCTAAAGGCGATGGAACGCACCTATCGGGGAATGCAATGCCTGGAAGGTGGATTCATGCCTCAGAAGCCTTGGCGAAAACCGAACAACGAAGAAAGAAACTTACTGTTTGCTCCTTCTGAAACTCAAATGAACTACCGGGAAACGGTGGGCATTGTGAAACTTCCTTCGGAAATTATTACCTATTGTCAAAAAATGCCTATAGCCGAGGCAGATTCGGAAGATGCATTTAAAGCGATTCAGCAAAACCAAACCTACGATTATATGGCTCTCACCAGTGCCATTGATGCTTTTGTAGATCAATACGCAAGTAGTTTGTACGACCGTCATTGTATTGGTTTTCATTTGGGTAATCCTGGGTTTGAGGTAGGGACGATTGATTCTAATACGGGCCAATTGATTGGATTGCACATCGATAGCTGGGATAAATTACCCACACATGAGGCCATCAATGCAACGAATCGTATTTGCTTTAATATGGGTAGTGAGGATCGATATTTTTTAATGATTAACCAATCGCTTGAGGCCATTGCCCAAATGTTGCATCAAAAAGATGCTTCATTGCCTGCTTCGTTGGAACAGTATACGCGGCCTCAATTGCTGAAGACATTTTTCAAAAACTACCCTGAGTATCCTGCAATACGCATTCGCCTGAAACCCTACGAGGCATACATTGCGCCTACTGAAAATATAATACACGATGGTGATCTCAGCGAAAAAGTAGCTCCTGATGTTACTTACACTATTCGTGGGTACCTTGATGTGCAACCCAAAACCCTGGAAAATATCTCATGAAGACGGACTTTCAAAATATTCAAAATCCTTGTGTATTGTTCTCTAATGGTTTGGGCGATCACTTTATAGCCTTACCTACAATGCGGGCGCTGGCTCATTTATTCAAAGATCGACTTACGTTGGTTACGCAGGAGCTAAGTCACACTGAGGTTATTTTTCAAGAGGTGGCCTTCAAGCATATACTTCGTACCAAGCATTTCAACAACCAAAAGTTCGACGCCCAAGAACTAATCAAAGCATTGGAGCCTTATGATGCCTTAATTTCCATCACCCCTTGGGTCAATACCAGTTTGATGAATTTACTGAAGCTATTTCGTCCTCGTAAAACTTTTGGGCTATTCGAAAATTTTGAATATCGGGCCGCATTCAAAAAACCAATACACCAATCAGATATGGCTTTTTGTGTACCTCAAATTTTTGATGCTACGCTCCAGGTAGAAGATTTTGCGTATGCTCCTACCCTACCCGATCAGGTCAAACGGGTGCCAGCCGTATTTCGTGAGAAAATCCCAGCAGATTGTAAATTATTGGTGGTGCACACCGATACTAAGCCAGAGAAAATGTGGTCTGCGGATAAATTTATTCAGGTAATCAATGAATTACTAGACAGCTACAGTCAACTGGGGGTAGTGATGGTAGGTATAGATATGCCCGATTTGGCGCAATGTAGTGCTCCCGAACGAATCATTTGCTTTGACAAAGTACCTTTTGAGGTATCCTGGGGGGTAGTATCTTGTGCCGATTATTTTCTGGGGGTAGATTCTGTGTTTTTACACACGGCCGATTTACACCAAGTACCTTCGGTGGGTATCTTCCAGGATGATAATTACAAGGAGTTTGGGTTGCGTTTTGCCAAACACCGCCACGTAATATCAAGCACTGGGCGCATGGAAGACATTCAGGTAAATGAAGTACTGGACGCATTACAACAGGTTTTTGCTCAGGAAGATCAGCCAGCAATGGCAAGCAGCTAATCCTTGCTTTGTTGGTGGCGCTGCGCTTAAACACCGACAAAGGGAGAAAGGATTATAAATCCTTGATAGTATGCTTTTGGATTGCAAATCCAGAAGAGCAAATAAACAATAATTTATTTTACCAAAGGTAACCATGGGGGTTTTTAAAGTACGATTTCCGTTTTATATGCAACATGACAAGATGGATTGTGGTCCAACTTGTTTGAAAATGATTGCCAAGTTTTATGGCAAAGAATTGGACTTGGAGCATTTACGGAGCATTTCTTATTTAAATAAGGATGGTGTAAGCTTATACAATCTGAGCGAAGGAGCGGAAGCCATTGGCTTTCGTTCGTTGATGGTGCAGGTAAGTTACGAAAAGTTGCTCCAGGACTGCCCCATGCCTTCGGTGCTACACTGGAACGACAGCCATTTTGTGGTGTTAATCGGGGTAAAAAAGAACCAAGGTAGTTTATTCAAATCCAAAGAAACTACTTTGCTTATTGCTGATCCGGCCCACAATATTATTGAAATAGATGAAGCTACTTTTTTGAAAAGTTGGCTTAAGTCGGGAACCGAAAAAGGGGTAGCCCTGGTACTTAGCCCCACCCAGGAATTTTATGAAGAAAAAACAGAAGAATCCGTAGAAAACCCCAAAAAAAAGAAAAAGTGGGTGTTTTTAGCCTCTTACCTTAAGCCTTACCAACGCTATATACTCCAGCTATTCATTGGTTTGTTGATGGGCAACGCCATCGCCCTGATGTTTCCCTTCCTTACCCAGACCCTGGTAGATTATGGGGTGGGCTACAAAAATCACTCGCTGGTTATCTTGATTTTAGCTTCGCAACTGCTGTTGTTTTTAGGAGAAATAGGCATCAATCTCGTGCGGAGTTGGATCATCCTGCATATGAATATGCGCATTAGTATCTCGATTATGGTCGATTTTTTGGCCAAGCTCATGAAGTTACCCATCAGTTTTTTTGATATAAAATCCACTGGAGATATCAACCAGCGTATTCATGACCACGAACGGATTGAGTCGTTTTTGACTGGGGTCAGCCTTACAACTTTCTTCTCGGCGATCAACATCGTTATTTTTACCGCCATTCTGTATTTTTATAGCCTGCAAATATTTTTGATTTTTCTGGTGCTCAGTGGAGTTTCTATTGCCTGGATATTTCTATTTCTGGCCAAACGCCGCAAACTGGACTATAAGCTTTTTCAGGGAATGCGCGAAAACCAAGACAGTATTTTTGAGATCATCAATGGTATGCAGGAAATCAAGCTGAACCAGAGTGAATTGAGCAAACGTTGGGAATGGGAACACATCCAAATTCGGCTTTTTAAGCTCAATATCAAGAGTTTATCGCTGGCCCAATACCAAAATACGGGCTTTCATTTTATTAATCAACTCAAAAACATTCTCATTTCTTATATCGCTGCGGTCGAAACTATTCAAGGTACGATGACCTTGGGCATGATGTTGAGTGTGTCTTACATTATTGGGCAAACCAATGGCCCTATTCAACAACTTATTGAGTTTTTTCGGGCCAGCCAAGACGCTAAAATCAGTCTCGAGCGCTTACAGGAAATTCAAGAACAAAAAAATGAACAGGAACCCGCCAATCACTTATTAGACCTTGGTCACTCTGATGCGCTCATCAACAAAGATTTACACCTTGAAAATGTGTCTTTTCGTTATGGAGGACCACAATCTCCCTTGGTACTGCAAAACATTGACCTGCACATTCCTAAAGGAAAAATAACGGCCATTGTAGGCGCTAGTGGCAGTGGCAAAACTACCTTGCTCAAGTTGCTATTAAAGTTTTATGTACCTACCGAAGGTAAAATTATTTTAGACCACCACCCGCTAGAGGTCATTGATAATCGCCAATGGCGAAAGCATTGTGGTACGGTGATGCAGGATGGCTACATTTTTAATGATAACATTGCTCAAAACATCGCCATTGACGGAGCAGATATTGATATGGAAAGGTTGCTGTATGCGGCCAAAGTGGCCAATATAGATGAATTTGTAGATCGTTTACCCTTAGGATATTCTACGCGCCTCTCGAGTGGAGGTAGTGGGGTAAGTGGTGGGCAAAGACAAAGATTGTTGATTGCCCGGGCGGTGTATAAAAATCCTCATTATATCTTTTTTGACGAGGCTACCAGTGCACTGGATGCCAATAACGAAAAGGTGATTTTGGATAACCTCAAAGAATTTTTTCAGGGTAAAACAGTGGTTGTCATTGCCCATCGCCTGAGTACCGTAAAAAATGCGGATCAAATTGTAGTATTAGACCAGGGAAAAATTACCGAAGTAGGCGATCACCAAAGCTTGATAGAACGTCGGGGAGATTATTTTAACTTGATTAAAAACCAACTGGAACTCGGAAACTAAAAACCCATTGATATGCCCTCACCTATTGTTGACCAACGCAGTCAGGAAACCAAAGAACTCATCGATAAAATGCCTCATTGGCTTATTCGTTGGGGCATCACACTGTTTTTATTCATTGGGTTGTTTTTTCTGGCAATATCGCTGATGATCGAATACCCCGATACCTTACAGGAAAGGGTCATTATCAAAAAAAATACGCTCGCTAAAAACTCCACTTTTACTGGTGAAATGTACATTTCTCAATCTTTTTTACATCAACTCACGGCAGGCCAACCAGTTAAATTAAGTCTGGTAAGTTACCCAGCCAATATATATGGTTCTTTACAAGCTACGGTACAGCACATTGGTCAAGAAGCACGCCCCAAAGATTATCGGTTTAAAGTGACCCTTAAATTACCTAACCAGGGCAAAACCTCCCTTGGAAAAACAATACACTACAAACATTTACTCTTGGCCCGTGGGGAAATCGTCCTGCAAAAGCGTACCCTTTTTAAGAGATTATTTAGTTTGTAAACTTGGGGCAATATCGTCCAACTTATCTTTTGACCTCAATGACATCTCGCCAACCCTGAGAAGTACTTTCGGGGGTAAAACTCCAGTTTTGCGGAAAGCTTTCTTCTAGTCGGGCCTTGATGTAACGGTGCCCAGTCCCCTCCTGATCTGTCATTTCTTTGGTTATCCCCAGGCTTTGTGCATACCTCGATTCAAAAACATAGACTTCCTTAGTTTTATTCACAGTTTGGGTAAGTAAAAAGGTAACATTCCCGGCCTCGGGAGGATGATGGCTAATGCCATTTTCTAACAAAGTATGAAACACCGCCGGGGGAATCAGGGCATTGTCAGCCTCTAGGTTTACTTCCAGTACATATTGGCCCGCTTTTCGGTATTGCATCACGGCAATGTGTGAGCGACACAAAGCCACTTCCTGCTGAATAGGAATGAGTTTATGGGCAGAAATTTCCAGCAAAATATCCAATTCTTTGGCCAAAGCTTCAATCAATTTTACACTGGTGGGCGGTTCGGCCTCTATCCAGCCAATGATAGAGGTAAGGGTATTCATCAAAAAATGCGGATGCAATTGTTTTTTAAGGAGTTCTATTTCTAGTCTTCCTGAACGCAACAACGCTTCTTGCTCTGCTTTTTTGTGGGTTTTGAATTGCACGCCTAGTGAAATCAGCATGACCAATACCAACCCAAAAAAGCCCAGATACAGCGTGAAATCATAATAGTTGAGGCTCAAAAAACAGGGTAATATGCCCGCAAAAGATTCCAGGCTTCCTTTTTGGCCTTGTGCCATCGCCCAAATGATGATTAATAATGAGGTAAACAAAGCCGCGATGTATAGAAAATATACATCCTCAGGATAGAAATCCTGAATATCGATCCAATACAATAACACTGAAAAAACCGCCAGGGTGAGGATTTTCTGAGGAAAACGAAACCTGAACAGAAAGAACAACACCACCAAATAACAAATAAGGTAGCCCGTATTGTCTAATATGATTAGCCGGGTTTGGTGCCAGGGATAATCATACATAAATATCGGGCGACTATGCTTAAATAGGGTTAAAAAGCTAAAAGCCAGGCTTAAAACACTGAAAATCAGCACAGAAGTTTGACGATAAGCAATGATAAAAAGTATGAGATAATAAATAGCAATGGTGGCAAAGCTTCCGGCCAATACGTACATACCCGCAGTAAATATTAGGGGGCGTTGGATGAGCTGCTGATAAGGGGCGGCAATGATTAAGCGAAAGGTATTATCACGAGAGCGATGATAATTGGAAAGTTCTAGCTTGATTTTGTGTCGTCCGGGGCGCACCAGGTGTTCGGGAATGATGAATTGATTGTTGATTTTTCCAGGGATTTCGCTTTTTTTGTCCTTGCCTACACGTCCGTTTTTGCCCACCAGCACGCCATCCCAGTAGACTCTATAACTTGCTTGTATGGCTATGAGCACTCCCCACTGAGTAGCCTCAAGATTCTGAGGTAAATCTATGAATCCTTCCAGCTCAAAATACCCGTGATGCCACCCCAGAAAAAATGTATCATGCCAGCGGTCAGGTTCGAAAGAATGTTCCCGTAGGTTTTTAGCATAACAAATGTTGCTGCCATACAGCACCTCAAAAGCATACACATCGCGTTTGGTAGTGACCGACCAAATCGTAAGTCCTACCAACACCACTGAGGTGAATAATAACAAAAGCGCTTTTTTTCTTATAAACATTGCCTCAATTTAGGCAAAATCTATCCCATTTGGTAGTGTATCCATAGCGGTTGATGTAGTTATATAGCCATTGGTCATGTATTATTTAAAAAGGGATCGTTGATAGTCTAATTTAGAAATGTAGAAAGTAAAATTATAAAACAGGTAATCGTATGAAGCAAGTGTATTTAGCGGTAGTATTCGGGATATTGTGTACGTATTGTCAGGCTCAAAGCACAAAAACGCCCAGTGTAGAAGGCGTTTGGAAAATAGTGCTCAAAAAAGATCGGGAATTAATTAAGCCCTTGAAAATCTATCAACAAGGAAATGAATGGAAAGCTGTTTTGGGTAAAACATCGCTTCCTATACAACAGAAACAAGGAAAATTTATCATTCACTGGAAAAAGGCAGGAGCACAATTTGAGGGTGCATTTGCCGACAACCAACAAACAATCAAAGGTTTTTGGAGACAATACCGTTATGCCTCTCCAGTAAAACTGACGAAAACGGCCGAAGGATGGGAAGGTAATAGAGAGGTGCAATTTCAGCAACTGACCCTTTTTCTAATCATTCGCAGAGATCAAAAAACCGGCACACTCAAAAGCCATATTTATAACCATGAACGTAACCAGGGAACATTCATTTGGATTGAAAAAACGGAGCAAAAAGGACGTAAGGTATTCGTCACTCTGGATGGTCTTCCTAATTTGAAAGGAACACTTTCGCAAGATGGTAAAACCTTAGATATGCCCATTCATTATTATGGTTTGCAAGGAAAAGTCTTTCGCAAAGTAGATCCCACCAAAGAGGTAAGAATGCAACCTCGACTTGGTCAAAAAACTTACGCTTATACCCGCCCCAAACAAATAAATGATGGTTGGCAAACGGCTTCTTTGAAAGATATGGGGGCCGATATGGGCAAAATTAAGGAAATGATAGAGGCCATTTTAACCAAAAAATACCCTTCGTTACATAGTGTGTTGATTACCTATAAAAGTAAACTGGTATTGGAAGAATATTTTTATGGCTACCATCGGGAACAATTGCATGATACTCGTTCGGCAGGAAAAAGCTTCGCCTCTGCTATGATTGGATTAGCCCTGGATAGGAACTTATTGACCAGTATAGACCAAAAGGTGGTGGATTTGTTTCCGCAATACAAAGGACAAATCAAAAATATGGATGAACGCAAAAAACGTCTACGTATCCGAGATTTGATGACCATGTCTCCTGGGCTGGACTGTAACGACGACCGTGATGAATCGCTTGGCAACGAAAATGTGTTTTATGACGATCGCGAACCTGATGACTGGACCAAATACACCTTAGACCTGCCAATGGTAAATGAGCCGGGTAAAAAAGCTTTCTATTGCTCTGCTGGGGTCAATTTATTAGGGCAAATTGTGGGTAATGTGGCGGGTAAACCCAATTATGAATTTATCCATGAACACTTATTTGAACCACTGGGTATTAGGCGTTTTACCTTTTATTTAACACCCAAAGGACACGGCTACCAGGGAGGGGGCATGTTCTTTCGCCCCCGTGATTTGGCCAAGTTTGGGCAGGTATATCTCAATGAGGGCACTTGGAACGGAAAACGTTTATTGTCAAAAGCCTGGGTGCAAGCCACTGGCAAAGGGCAAAGCACTATGTACAATCACCCCTATAAAAATTACGGATACAATTGGTGGGTGCATCGTTTCAAGGTAGGCAACCAAACGTATGAATCTTTTCACGCCTCAGGCAATGGTGGTCAACTCATTTTTGTGGTTCCCTCCCTACAATTAGTGGTGGCTTTCAACGCAGGCAACTACAGGAGGTATCGTATATGGAGAAAATACAGAGATGAGCTAATGCCCAATTACATCATCCCCGCCATTTTAAAGATGAAGAAATGATTCTGACGAAGATCGTTCAGCCCTATGATATACTGGTTAGTCACCTTCATCATCTACCCAATCAGCCACAAACCTTTTTACCATTAAACCATATAACTAAATGAAAATAAACTATTTGATATGTATGCTTTGCTTGATATCTATCATCGGCAAAGCCCAACAAACCAATACACCACCTGCAGTGGGTACTTGGAAAATTATACTCAAAGAAGATCGAGAGTTGATCAAAGCTCTCAAAATTTACCAGCAAAACAACCAATGGAAAGCATTGCTGGGAAAAACGGACCTCCCCGTGCAGTATACGCAAGGAAAGTTTATCATAGACTGGAAAGGCAAGGGAGCTTACTTCGAAGGGGCATTTGCAAACAACCAACAATTGATCAAGGGCTTTTGGCGACAATATCAGTATGTGGCTCCAGTAAAACTCACCAAAACCTCTCAAGGTTGGAAAGGTACCAGAGAAATCCAGTTTAAACAATTGACTATTTACCTTGCCATTAGAAAAAACAAAAAAACAGGAGAGTTATTCAGTTTTATCTATAACCATGAACGTAACCAAGGAAATTTTATCCAAATCACAAAGGTGGAATCAAAAGGTAATCGTGTGCGTTTGTTTGGGCGCAATAGCAAAACACCTATGTTTAGCGGAACTTTTTCTAAAGGTGGTAACATCTTAACAATGCCCATCAATATACAGGGAATGAGCGGAAAAGTTTTACGCAAAGTTGACCCTGACAAAGAAGTGAGAGCCCGTCCTCGTCTTGGTCAAAAGACTTATACTTACGCTCAACCCAAACAAATCAACGATGGTTGGGAGACTGCTTCTTTGGCAAGAACCGGAGCTAATATGGATAAAATCCAGGCATTGATGGACTCGATTCTTGCCCGAAAATATTTTGGGCTGCATAGCCTGGTACTGGTACACAACAACCAATTGGTGTTGGATGAATATTTCTATGGCCACCATCGGGAGCATCTCCACGATACCCGCTCGGCAGGTAAAAGTTTGGCCTCGACCATGATTGGGTTGGCTCTGGATCGTAACCTATTGACCAATGTTGATCAAAAAGTGGTGGATTTATTTCCAGAATATCAAGGACAGATTAAAAACCTGGACACCCGCAAAAAGCAAATGCGTATTCGGGATTTGATGACAATGGCTACCGGATTGGCCTGTAACGATGACGACGACAAATCTCCAGGCAATGAAGGAACCATGCAGGATCAAACAAAGCAACCGGATTGGGTAAAATATACGTTGGATTTGCCTATGGTGCGCGAACCTGGCTCTAAAGCATTGTATTGTACTGGAGGGGTCAATTTATTGGGGCAAATTGTGAGCAATGTTTCACGACAACCTACCTACGAGTTTTTGCACAAGAACCTGTTTGAACCATTGGAAATTGAGCGCTATGTGATGAATACGACTCCAGTAAATAATGGCTACCTGGGTGGGGGTATTCATATGCTTCCCCGCGATTTGGCCAAGTTTGGACAATTATTCGTGAACGAAGGTACCTGGAAGGGAAAGCGAGTTATTTCTAAAAAATGGGTGAAAGAAGCTACCAAAGGCCATAGCACAATGAATGGTGCCAAATACAAAAACTATGGATACAATTGGTGGATACAACATTACGAAGTAGGCGGAGAAAAGTACAAGGCTTTTTACGCTTCGGGCAACGGAGGGCAGCTTATTTTTGGAGTGCCCAAGCTCAACTTGGTCGCGGTATTCAACGCAGGAAATTATTTTTGGTTTGGAGCCTGGAAACACTACATTTTTGACATTATGCCCAATTATATCATTCCGGCAATTGCAAAGACAAAGAAATAAGGTTTATTCTTTATAAATGAAGTTCCACAGTTTGTTCGAAATCCATTTATTTTGATGGCTAAATTGTTATATGGTTCCGTAATGCACTGCGGAACCATATAACTATACAATCATTTAACCACAGAATGAAAGTAATCTGGAAGACCTGTATAACATCATTTACTGACCAGCACCCTTCCCCTCCCTCTTCTCTCTCATAGCCATTCCTGTAGTTATATAGCCATTGGTCATGTATACTTATTAAAGGTGTATTTTTCAAGCTTACTTGGAGCATTGAAATTTTTAAAACCTTGAAAAAGATTCAACTTTGGGTATCGGGATGCGCTGCTTTATTTTGGGCAGGCTGGGGAATAAAGGCCACCATACATCAACAAGGCCATTTGTTGCCAACATTGCTTACGATGTGTGTCATTAGTTTTATGTGGTGGTTGGCGATTCTCTTGTATGCTAACAAACCCAATTCCTGAGTTTTTTCATAAACCGTATGACCTTATGAAAATCATTCATTTATTTGTTGTTTTTTGCCTGTTGGCTGCCCAATGCAAAGCCCAGGAAACTCAGGTACCTAGCGCCGAGGGAGTTTGGAAAGTGGTCTTGAAAGACGACCGAAAACTAGTAGAAGATTTTCGCATTTATAAACAAGACAATCAATGGAAAGCTACTTTGGGCAAGGCCGATGTTCCGATCAAGTACAAACAAGGCAAATTTATAATAACGCATAAAGGAGCCAGTTTTGATGGGGTATTTGCCCAAAACCAACAATTCATCAAAGGCTTTTGGAAGCAGTATCGGTATGCTGCTCCGGTAAAACTCACCAAAACGGCCAATGGTTGGCAAGGCACTCGCGAGGTACAATTCCAACGACTCACCCTTCATCTGGTCATCCGTACTGATAAAGAAACCGGTAAACTCAAGGGATATATTTACAACTATGAGCGTAATGTGGGTGCATACATACGCATAAGCAAGGTAGTACAACAAGGACGCAAACTTATGCTATATGGTCGCCGTAACCCCAATCGCCCCATGAATAATGGTGAACTCTCAGAAGATGGCAAAACTTTGCATATGCCTGTTGATGCTGCTGGAATGGAGGGAAAGATATTTCGCAGAGTAGATCCCGCTAAAGAAATACGCATGACCCCGCGTATTGGTCAAAAAACTTATACTTACAAAACTCCCAAGCAAACCAATGATGGCTGGCAAACGGCTTCGCTGGCCAAATCGGGCGCAGATATGGGAAAAATCAAGGAGCTGATGGAGGCAATTTTGACAAAAAAATACCCTAACCTTCATAGTTTATTGATTGCCAATAACAATCAGTTGGTATTGGAGGAATATTTTTATGGCCACCATCGCGACCATTTGCACGATACTCGCTCGTCAGGAAAGAGTTTGGCTTCTACGATGATAGGTTTGGCAATGGATCGTAACTTATTGACTAGTGTGGATCAAAAGGTGGTGGATTTGTTTCCGCAGTTTAAGGGGCAGATCAAAAACCTGGATGCCCGCAAAAAACGGATGCGTATTCGCGACTTGATGACGATGGCTACGGGTTTGGCCTGCAACGACGGGACTTATAAATCTCCTGGCAACGAAGACCGCATGCAAAATCAGGACAAGCAACCTGATTGGGCAAAATATACCTTAGACTTGCCTATGGTGCGTGAACCAGGCGAAAAAGCATTGTATTGTAGTGGAGGAGTAAATGTATTGGGGCAAATTGTAAGCAATGTTTCGAGAACACCTACTTATGCGTTTTTGCACGAAAACTTGTTTGAACCTCTAGGCATTGAGCGATATGTCATGAATATGACTCCTGTAAATAATGGATATCTAGGTGGAGGTATTTATATGCGTCCCCGTGACTTGGCCAAGTTTGGGCAACTCTTTGTAAACGAAGGTACCTGGAAAGGCAAACGCATTATTTCTAAAAAATGGGTGAAAGAAGCTACCCAAGGTTATAGTACCATGAATGGCGAAAAGTACAACAACTATGGTTATAATTGGTGGATTAAGCATTATGAAGTAGACGGTGAAAAATACACTGCTTTTTATGCCTCGGGTAATGGAGGGCAACTCATTTTTGGGGTACCCAAGCTCAATCTGGTAGTGGCGTTCAATGCGGGTAATTATTCACAATATTATGCTTGGAAAAAGTATAGTCAGGAAATTATGCCAAAGTATATCATTCCGGCGATTGCAAAAATGAAAAAGTAAAACTACGTAGTTGCTAAGCGAATAATATTCCCAGTACCACTATTATAAGGGGAAAGAAAAGTATCAGTTGAGTAATTAGGGACCAACCTAAAAACTCCGCCAGTTGTAAAAACTTCTTGCTTTTCTTTCCTTGATTTTTTTTGAGTTTATCTTTCTGTTTGGAAGTTAATCTAATCAACTCTGTCATTTCCATTTTCATAAGTTCGGCCTTGGCTAATCCCAAGTTGATAACCCCTGTATTATTCTTCCCTTTTTTAAACCCATTGAAAACTGCTATGGGATACAGCCACAAGCTATACCCCATAGCCCAAAGGCTTAGCAAACCTACTGGAAAATATTTCCAAATGCCTGTGGCTACTTCCCAACCAGAGATAAACCCTTCTCCCTTCCAGGACGTATCACAGTTGTTTAACACGTGATGAATATCGTGAATATAGGTAGCTTCTCTTCTAAATTTGGGATTAGGTAGCTCCAGTTTTAGCCCTAAAATTTTAATTTTAAAGGTAGTGTCATCGCTTCCTCCATTATCTGGGATCCCGTTTTTAAGGTAGAAATCAGTCAATAAGTTAGCAATATTCATAAGTAGGTTTTGGTACTATAAATGGCATTTATACTTTTATTTTTAAATTAACACATACCTTTGAGTGATCCTAATACTTTAAGAGCTTGTTGAAAATTAGCCAAAAGCAGCACTCACCAACGGCTCGATTATTGGCAATCATCAGGCCTCGACTCATCGAGAAAAAATAAAGAATGGTTTGGAGATTATTTGGTCTTACAAGGCCAGGCAATGCTTTATCAATAATTCGTAATAAACTTCTTGGCCTCCTCATTATCTTGGTTGAGAAACGTCAAGAAGCTTTGAGCCAATCGCGCGCTTTCTGCTCATCTGAAAAATATTGAATCTGAAAAGTATCGGTATCGTTGATGATTTGCTCAGTGGCCAATTGAGACACAAAATCCTGACTTACCACCATGGCTTGCTTTATTTTATAGCCCAGGTTGGCATAAGTAGCGCCTAATTTAGGTGAAAACCAATCTTGAGTTTCGGGGGTAACGATAAACATCAGATTTCGAAAATCGAAAAGCACTTGGTGAGGCTTTTCTTCTGAAATAATCGTCAAAAAGATTTCGGCTTCGTCCCGATATTGGTAATCTAACATAAATTCGGTTTCTGGAAAAAAGCCAACTTCCATCAACGCTTGATCTTTTAGATAATTAATAAATTGGTATTTGCTCTTGTAAATGTTCATACCTGCGATGTTTTTATTAGAATATGTTCATTGGTTTACGAAAAAGCCTCTCGAAACAATATTTTATATCAAAAAAACGCATTTACACAGAATAAAATAGTAATCTTTACTAAGCACGTACCTGTAATGTTACTTACAAGGTTACGACCCAGTTTAACATCGTCTATTCAGGGATACACCACTTTACAAGAAAATACCTCTCAGGCTTGGTTTAACACCCATCTAAGGCTCTTTTTGCAAATATTTGTGTATATTTACAAAATTTAAAAAGTCTCTCGTTCAACCTAAATGGCGGTTTAGGCTGAAGCAAGAGACTCAAAAAATCGGGTGAATAGACTACCTACTTACCCGCACCAAAACATCACGGTTGAAAACTGTCTGGGCTAACTGATTTCCTTCATTAGCCCTTTTTCTTTTTGACAATTCTTGGGTTGGCTGGTTTTTCTTGATTTGGGGACGATCGTGCATTTTTAAAAATAGACACAATACTGTTGATGATCCCGGCTATCAAATGAAGGATTGCAAGAATTTTCATCAATTGCTTTGTAGTTTGTCAGAGTGATACCATCAGGCGACGATTTAGAGAGCAGCACCCACCTCTACTCTTTTTTCTTTATCAATACCATATAAAGTGAATATCGCTTAACGAACCTCGAAGTATTATAAGTCGTGCATAGCTGCTTTCGTCGATTGATACTCGGAATATCTATCTTCTATTTCATAACTTGGTGACCCAGCAAAGTATTTGGTAAAACCGAAAGCAAAAAAACACCTTTTGCATCCTCCTAATTGCACTTAAGTCATCCAAAGATTAAGCGCGCATCATTGCTCGTATAAATTGCCTAATCTATATATGCTGTACAAGAGAATACAAAAGGTGTCTGTTTTTTGGAATAGGTTATATTGCTTATCCCCTTTAATTTGACCTTTTGTCGGTAAAATTTGTTGTGAATGGATCTCCCTCTTTTTTATAGTACTGAATAACAAAGATAGTAAGATTTTAACATTTTTGCTAATTTTATTAGCAAAGTAATTTATAGTTAACAACAAGCTACAAATAAAACTTGCTCAGGTATCCCTTAAGAAATTCATTCGAAAATCTCTACGCATTACGCTTAACTAAACTTTTAGTAATTAATAAAGCCACAATCCTAAAACAACGATATGTGCATCTATTTGATAAGGGTCTAAATCAAAATGTAACAAGTAACCCAAACGCTTTGTTAAACACTGAAAACCAAATAATTACACCCAAAAACTTGTCAATTATTGCTACTTTCCGCCTTCACTTTTTCCCAGAAAAAATTCCTTCTAAATTGCCCCACATAGCGACCGGTCCTAGCTTATGAATCCTTAACATTTCGAGCATGTTTAAAAATTAGTTTTCTATAACTGATTTTCAAAGGTGAAACAGAGATCGCCTTCGGCTAAGTTATAATCTGGGCTAAAAAAGTGGCTTTTACGCACTGATTTTAGCAATTCCCCGACTCGTCGGGATCTAGGGATTTGCAGCAATAGCTTTGGCTATTCCTTTAAAAATATGCTTCATCAGCACAAAAAATCCATCATTTTTACCCTCGAAAACAAAATTTAAGCATACTCTTAAAACCTAGTTTAACCAATGAAACTAACATCTTTATTAATTACCAGTGCTTTGGTGGCAAGTTTATTTTCTTGTCAACAAGAGCAAGTAAAACCAACCACTACTACACCAACTACTACCCAGGCTAAAACTGCGGTCAAAAGTAAGCTACGACCTATTACGGTCACCGCATCTTTGACTGATGATTATCTGGTATCTTTTAGGGTAACCCAAACTACCGGCATTAGTCATACTCGTTTCCGATGGGTATTTGGTGATGGTACTACTGTTACTACCAATGATCCTCACGTAATTCATCAGTATCCTTGTACGCGTAAAACTTACACAGTACAGGTATACGAAGATCATCCTATTGGAGCTACTTTTGGCAATGGTGCAGTAACCGTATTGGTTAAAAATGACGGCTCAGGCATTATTCCTTTAAACATTGCTTCTACGCGTGGCAGTAATATCAGAATCAGAAACTTTACAGCCAGAGGTGGTGAGGGATGTCACGGGAATAAGTTTTATCACTGGACATTTGGCGATGGTTCTACCGCGCTTACGACCACCTCAACAGTATCTCATCAATACAGTTACTTTGGTAACTACACCGTGACTGTCACGATCAAAGATGGGGCTAATCGAGTAATGTCGGGACCGGCTTCTATTACCGAAAGGGTATTCCCTATTTTTTAGTCGTGGTGGGCTAGAATTCTAAGCAACACCATATTCAATTATAATTGAGGCATTTGCCCTTCTCTTTAGCGCAGAGAGAAGGGCTTTTTGTATTGCTTGGTTATTCACGATTTCCCAAACTTTGCTTTCCACATTTGCTCTATGTCTTCCAAAGATTTGCCTTTGGTTTCGGGGATGTACTTGAGGGTAAAACCAATGATGACCAGAATAAAAGCAATGAATATGTAATAAGGCAAAGAGCCATGCCACATGCCTTGCAAGTTGGTTTTGCTTTCCATCACTACTGGGAAGGTTTGCGATACCAAATAGTTGGCTGCCCACTGAAAGGCTACCGCCAACGACATACCCAGCGAGCGAATAGAACCTGGAAACATTTCGGACAACACCACCCACACAATAGGCCCCATAGACATCGCAAAGGAACCAATGAACATTAGAATACCAATCAGGGAAATGATGCCGGTTTGCTTCATTTGCAGAGAAACCGCTAACAAGGCAAAACCTACCAACATACCCAATGAGCCTGCTATGACCAAAGGTTTGCGACCCCAGCGGTCTACGGTAAACATGGCCAATACCGTGAATATCACATTCACTGCGGCTAACATAATTTGCTGAGCCAGTACATCTTCTTGACCAAAACCCAAGGCTTTTTCAAAAATATCGGCTCCATAATAAAGTACTGCATTAATGCCTGTAAATTGCTGAAGTACCGAAAACACGACGCCAATAGCAATCACTGGCAAAAACACGCCACTTAAAGCTTGGCTAAAATCCGCTCCGCCTTTTTCTTCATTGATGGATTCTTTGATGCTTTCCAGCTCTGAGGCCGCTACCTCGGGACTTTGCACACCCTCGAGTACTTGTTGGGCCTCGGCATATCTCCCTTGCAAACATAACCAACGGGGACTTTTGGGCACAAAAAACAAAAGTCCCAAAAACAACAAACAAGGTACCAACTCCGACCAAAACATCACCCGCCAACCATAGCTGGTATTGTACGCTGCACTATTGCCCGAACCAATAAAATAAGTGGCAATGAAGACCAGAAAAAAACCCAACACAATCGCCATTTGATAAAAGGTCACCATTTGGCCCCGCTTGTGGGCTGGCGATAACTCGGCAATGTAGGTAGGGGCATTCATAGAGGCGACCCCAATGCCCAAACCACCAATGATTCTAAAAACCACCAACAACGAAACCGACTCGGGCAAAAAACTCGGCAAACCCGAACCCCAAGCCGAAATGGTAAATAAAATAGCGGAAACAATGAGCGAAAACTTTCTACCGTATTTTTTGCTGACGTAGCCCGCAATCAAAGCGCCCACAAAACAGCCCAACAAGGCGCTTCCTACTACCCAGCCTTTGGCCGCAGGACTCAGCTCAAAATATTTACTAAAATAAAACTGGGTGCCATTGATCACCCCAGTATCGTAGCCAAACAAAAAGCCCCCCAGGGCCGCTACCACGCTTATATAAATCAGTCGTAATTGATACTTCCGCTCGTTCATTTTTTTAGTCAGTTGTGGGTTATAATTTGGATCATGCTACTAGACGTTTTGGCTAAAGTTGACCGTGAGGACACGACCAACGGTGTGGTCGCCTTCGTTTGTGTCTCCACAAATGAAAAAATGTCTAGTAGTATAAATTTGGATTTAGCTGCAAACAATCTATTGTAATATTCTCTTTTACCTGCACAATTCTCGGTGCTCAGGAATAGATAATTATTTTCACAAAAAATAAAATAAAGCTAAGAATACAAAGCTTAAGTACTTATATATTGAAACTTTATGCTGTAAACATTTCACATACGTGCAATTAACAGTTTATGAATAGGTAATCAGGAAGGCTTTTGAGTATCTTACCAATGTATCATTCGAGTGTCAAATCCCATGAAAAAAGTTTTATTGCTCTTCCTCATTCTTCCCCTCCTTTTTTGTCCTGCCTTTGTAGTTGCCCAAATCAATGAGAGCGATACACTCAATTTTAAAGCACGACTTTCAACCACTGGCTTTTGGCAGGGAGGCAATGTCGAAACCTTGATTTTTAGAGCCAAATCAGACATTAGTTTCAAAACTTTGAAGAGGTGGGTTTTCAAGACGCAAAACTCCTACGTTTATCAAGAGTTTGGCAAGCAAAAAGCCGATGAAGATATCCTAAGTCTTAACTTTTTATATTTCAACCCTGAGCGAACGGTGTATCCGTTGATGTTGGGGTTTGTGAGTACTAATTTTAGAAGAGAAATTGATTTGCGCTCACTACTGGGCTTAGGTGTTACTTTTCAAATTTTGAACAAACAACGTAATTGGCTCAAATTATCAATCTCTAGTGAATATGAACAAACCGATTTTGCTCAAGCCAACTTTAATCTTTCGGAATATAATGGAGACTCATCCATTGATACCTTTCGCGGCACTGTTTGGATCAATGGCAAGTACCAATTATTTGATAAAAAAATAATCCTTACGCACGAGAGTTATGTCCAGCCTTCGCTTCAGCAAAGCAACAATTATCGTTGGCAAGCCGACGTGGGGTTAGAGTTTCCGCTCTCAAAGTTTTTTAACTTCAAAATCAATTACTTGCATACCTTTGAGAGTGTGGTAATTGCAGGCCAAAAGCAGGAAGATCAGTTTTTGACTTTTGGCTTTACTTTAAAAAGTTATTGATATCTTTTGCTTCATTCCCCTTCCAGTAACCGCCACAATGCTGGCGTAGATTTAAGATATCTTGGCTTGGTCATTTCTTCTGTCCATTTTTTGGAAATGTACTGACTCACTTGAATTCTCGAGTCCACTTTTTGAAAGGTAGGATTGGTAATCCACATAGGCTGCACCAACCAATTGGTATTGATGTAGCTAAATGCCTTGATCACATCTTGGTGCTCGTACAGGGTACGAATAAAAGGCACAAACCAATCGTTCCAGGTACGTTTGGCTACCGCTTCTTTTTTTAGATCGGTATCAAAATACAAGTGATCAGCTTGTAATACTGGACTGGCTTCGGCTATGAATACAGGCTTATGATGCTTGCGGGCAAAAGTGAGCATTTCGGTATCGGGATTGCCAAAATAAGAATAAGCGCACCAATCTACGAGATCATCACCTGGGTACCAAGCCTCCAATACCTTTTGGCTAGAGCCTGTTCCTTTGGACTGCCACACCAAGGCTACATTGGTCACTTGCATCTGGGCAAAAATGGAATGAATGCGTTTCCAGGCCTTTAGATAATACTTCTTTTTGTAATGGTTCCAGGCCCAACCATCAAACTCGTAGCCAATTCTGAGAAAAACAGGTCGTTTAGTCGCTTTGATCCAGTTGCCTAGTTCTCTAATCAGTTCATCGTGCTTGCCTTGCGCCACCTTTCGTTCGTGATTTACCATAGACAATCCAATGGCCAATGCGCTGTGAGCATAAGTGGTATCCTCGAGATATTTTTGCGCCCAGCAATCACCTGCACCCCAGTTGGCCTTAGTTTTAAGTCCATCTAGCCCTTTGTTAAAATACCCGAAAGATTTATCTCCAGGCGATAAGTTGGTATACACCGTAACCCCGGCTGGAATCGCAAAAAAGTCACAGTAGCCATTGGTATACTCATCTAGCCCACCCGTGGCTCCCAAATCCTGGCCAATAAAAAAAAGGCATTTGCCTTTGGGTGGTTCAAATTTGGCTCGTGGGGTTTGGGCACAGGCTAAGTGTAAGCCCAAGCTCAAAAATAAAAACAGGGTGAGCTTATTCATTTTCAGGTTAGTGGACAGATAAGCCACAACACACAGTAATAAAACATATCAAGCTAAAGGTTCATTTTCTACTTTTTCGTCAAACGTGATGACTTCTCTCACAAAGTCCTTGAGTATCTCCATTTGATCTTTGGCCAGTTTTTCGCCGTATTTACCCGCAAAATAAGCGGTGAGCATGAATACAATCGTGATTGGGAACGCGGCTATCAGATAAGATTTCTGCCCCATCAGAATTTTGGAAAGGGCAAAGGTGGAAATAAAAAAGCCAACCGTACCCACGAAAAAATAGATAAACATAAACAAGGTCCAAACTGGGGGGCGAGGACCAATGAGGCCCGCGACTTTGGTCTTGGTTTCGTCGTCTTCGTCTTCCTCTACTCTAAACGTTAAACGAGGAGACCAATAATGCACCTCATCTCCAGCGATGTTTAAGATCACCAAGTCATTGGCGATTACACCTTTCATGTGAGGAGGATTGTTTTTTAACAAGTCATCGACTTTATCCATAATCTCCTCGCGAGCATATGGAACGATAAACTTGAATCGTGGTCTGATATGGGTGATTGCTGAATCGATGGTTAGGGTATTTTAATGATGAATAATAATTTGGATATGTATTTTCTTAAAACAATACAGAAGCAATGTTAAACTTATTTTAGAATAATTTACACAATTCTGCTATTTTTTGCTATAAATTATTCTTTTATCTGGTGCTTACGTGCGTTAGTGTTGGTTTGCTTGATATGAAACAATTGTCCAGTTTGAGGTTTGCTACTCAACCATATTTTGTAGACTACGTAAAGTAGTGGGTAACTTCTTATTTCATTAAAAATTTGTAGTGATCACTTCGCTTAGCAAACCAAGTAGGAGAGCAGCGAGCATATCTAATCTTGTGCTGACATGAAAAATCTTGGCAAATCTTTTATCATCCTTGTTTGGTCTTTGCTTACTGTTCAAGCCTTTGGGCAAGCCCAGTTTTATCAAAAAATCGCTGGTACTTATTTAGATGCACGCACTGGGGAGATTGTTCATATGCTATGGGTGGCCAAAAAAGAACGTTTGGTGATGCTTTACCAAGCCAATGAAACCCAATTGCCTCATCAGAAAAAATTAATGATTCAACGAGCGATAGATGCCAGAAAACGGTTTCTGAAGGTACAGTTTTATAAAAGTCAATATGTTTGTGAATTTACATTCAGCGCCGATTTTCAAAGTTTTCGTTGCAAAAACCCCGATAATTCTCAACAATTATTCAAAAGAAATGACCTGCCTTCCCGAACATCGTTTGCAGATTTTTTGGCTCAGTTTCCTACAATATATCCCACAGGAACTGTAGTAAATATTCCGCCAGTACCGGCCAAATCTAAGATTATGCCTCCCGAAATTGCCCTTAAGTTCTTACTTACTCAGGATCAGGAATTAAGAGAGTTTTCAAATCGTGCAAATTATACATTCTACTCTACCACGCACGCTCAACAATTGAGCGATTCCCGATTGGTTTTGAATGGCCTGCGCGAACGGGATCAACACAGTGCCCAAATCGCGTCTTTTCGTTATATAGCCAGATTACAGATACGTGATGACTGCTATTCGGTATTGTTTGGCGTAAAAAGTATCACAAATCATGACATCAAAACTGATCGCACGTATCTGGCAAACTTTAGCAAGACTGGCCAACTGATGGGTTTGGAGGTAGTAGGGAGTTTAGTGCAGGACGATTACACCCACACCACATACAAAGGATGGATTGACCAAGAAACCATCAAAGTAAGGGTGAGTAGTGCCTACAAAGTAGAGCATTTGAACAATACAGGTATAAAAGCACCAGGAAAGACTTATCAGGAAGTATCTGAGATAGAGTATTTTGTAGATGAAGGAGGGAAATTGGAACAGATGAATCGCTTTTTTGAAGACATTGCGGGGCGCTACATACCCGAAGAAAACAGCCCTATGGCAAGTGGGATTCATTACATCAAGAAAGAGTCTGATAAGCGCTACTCATTACAAGTAATCGCTTTTAGCCAAGGAAGTTTTGCTGTTGCTCACTTTACTTCTGTACGTTATGAAAAGCCAGGAGAAGATGATTCGTGGGACGGCCGTCTTTGGCTAAAAAGTCAAGAGAATGGGAGTCTACTGGGTCTGGAGTTTAGCGCCAATAACACTAAATTGAAAGTCATTCAAAAAAATGGTATGGACATCACCTGGTATCGCTAACAAAACTGTTTAAAAGTTGCCCAAGGTAGTAAGCCGATAAGCTTACTCAACTCAATTAAAAGACTGCCTAAACGCGGAGGGAGTCAAGTCAGTTTTTGACTTAAACAATTTGCTGAACGACTGAGAATACACAAACCCCAGCTTTCACTCACATATAAGTCACTCGTAGGTAATTTTTCTTTGGCTTTCTCAATTAATTCCTGGGCCAATGGTTTCCCAATGTGCCCTAGTGAATCTGTCAGTGTAATTTTCAATTGCTCAAGGTTTAATTGCCAATTGTTTAACAAAATTCATTAAGAATTCGGCATCTGGCGTATCCGAATATAGGTTAGTTGTGTTCAAACCTTAGGTTTGTTTTTTTTAAAACTCAATACAATATTACTCTCACTCATTCCCCTCCTTTTTATCCCCTTTCATCAAGCTATTCACCCTACTGGTTATTTTGTTCTTTGCTCACGAATAAGGTCTACATACATTTGGCTTATGTTTAATTAAAACCTATAGCCATGAAACTTTCAATAATACTCGGTAGCCTCTACTTTCTACTACTTTTATGTATCCATACACAAAGTTTTGGGCAAAAAACGGTGAAGAATTTAATGGGCCAAGACATAGCCGTTGACTCAATAGATATTTTCCTGGAAACAATGATGAAGCAACTAAAGGTACCAGGTGCTTCTGTGGTGTTGATCAATGAGGGCAAAGTTGTTTATAAAACCTCCAAAGGATTTGCCGATGTAGAACGCCAAATCAAGGTAACCAGCCAAACTATCTTTGAGGGCGCTTCCTTATCAAAACCGCTTTTTGCCTATCTTGTCATGAAGGATGTTGAAAATGGGTTACTGGATTTAGACAAGCCCTTATTTCAGTATTTGCCCTATGAAGACATTGCTTATGACGAACGTTATAAAAAAATAACCGCAAGAATGGTTCTTTCGCATACCGCTGGTTTCCCCAATTGGCGGTCAGACAGCGGGGGGACGAAGTTAAAAATTAAATTTGCCCCAGGAACATCCTTTGAATATTCCGGAGAAGGCTATCAATACCTGGCCAAAGTATTGGCTCATATTCATCATACAGACGACAAAGGCTTGGATGCCATCTTTCAACAAAGGATCGCTCAACCGCTCCAAATGAAATTTACCAAATACATTCAGGATGCTTATAATTTACAAAACAAAGCACGACCTTATGACCAAGGCAAACGGATTCAAGGCGAAAAAGTAACCAATGAGTTTGGAGCGGCCTATTCTGTACATACCAATGCCGAAGACTTCTCGAAATGGATAATGGCATTACTCGCAGGAAAAGGCCTGTCGCAAAGTAGTTATCAAGCACTCTTTAAGCCACAGGTAACAATTCCTGAAAACTCGCGCCATAGACAGCAGGGAGTGGTTCATTGGACATTGGGGTTTGCAGAAGCTCATATGCCGTTTGGAACGGTCTATGGCCATGGTGGGAACAATCCAGGATATACCAGTCTTTTTACAATCAACCGAGCAAAGAAATGGGCTTTTCTTATGTTTACAAATGCCCACCAATCTACGCTGGCCTTGCAATTGCTACTCTTTTTAAATAATGGAAAATAAGCACTTGGAATTAAATAGCTTAAAATTTAAAAAGTCTGATTATAAGCTCATAGGTGGCTATTTGTTGACCGTGACTTTTTGGCTTGTATACAAATTTAAAATTGAGGGCTATGCTTTGAGAGAATATTTCATAGATATACCAGTAGCGCTTATCCAGGTGGTGGTACTCTTACTCATTGCCAAAAAACTGATTGAATATTATTTTATACGCAAAGGTAGCTTAATCTTATTCATCATCATTGGATTTTTAAGCCTGTGGTTCATTGGGTTTTGTACCATGCTTTCGGGCGACTATAGTAGCTTAGGCCGCATACCTTGGTCAAGGTATAGTCCTTTTACCAAAACGGTCATTTTCAATGTTCAAAACTCTATTTATAACATAGCACTACCATTGTCTTTAATTTCAGGAAAAAAATATTACGAGCATCAGTTAAGCCTGTCAAGGCTGATAAACGCGCAAATGGCGCTAGAACTAAAAGTACTTCGGTCTCAATTTGACCCACACTTTCTGTACAACAGCCTCAATACCATCGATGCACTGATTGATTACTCCTCTCCCGAAGAAATCAAGCAATACATTGCAAATCTTGCCTCGTTGTATCGTTATTTGGTAAATATTAGAGAGGAGGAAATCGTAAAACTAGAAGATGAAATAGCGCTTGGTAAAAACTATTTATTTTTAACCGAAACTCAATTTGAAAATGATTATGATGTCCACTTTCGCTTAGATAATTTACCTTCTAATCGTTATTTACCCAATGGGGCATTTTTAACTACCATCGAAAATGTTGTAAAACATAATAAAGCCAGTCGGGGGATAAAAATAAAAGTAGAGATATCCATTACCCCAGATACTCTCTGTATAAAAAACACCAAGTCTCCTGGTAATAAAAAAAGGGAAAAGCCAGTGGGCACAGGTTTGGAAAATTTACAAAAGCAATATCAGTTGCTAAGTAACGAACAGATTATAATACAAGATACCCAAGACAGTTATACCATATGTCTTCCGCTACTAAGCATTGTCAATGAAGCTACTCAATAAATGAATATATTAATTCTGGAAGATGAAATTCCTGCCTATAAGAAATTACATCATTGCTTGACTCAGTGTTTGGGGGCAAGCTTTATGCACGCCCATGCCCGATCAGTAGAGGAGGGTATCCAGGTTTTGAACGAATGTGATGCTTTTGATCTCATTTTTTCTGACATAAAACTGTTGGATGGCACTGCTTTCGAAATCTTTGATAGTGTTACTTGTTCTATTCCAATTATATTCTGCACCGCTTACGATGAGCACTTACTCCAAGCATTCAAAACCAATGGCATTGAATACATACTTAAGCCTTTTTCGCAAACGCATATAGCAAACGCTCTTACAAAATATCAAACGCTTTTCTCCGCCAAGGCAATCGACAAAAACATATTGGATAACCTTCACCTTTTGTTCACCGCAAAGCAGAAAAAATACAAGAAAAAATTCGTCATCAAAAAACAAAGCGGAATCTTGTTGATAGAAACCCAGGAGGTTGCCTATATAGAAGCCTTTGGTGAATTATCTAAATTGATGGACATTAATGGAAATATACACATTAAATCTATCAACATAGGGAAATTGTTCACAGACTTAGACCCTGATCAATTTTTCAGAATTAACCGAAGTCAAATCATCAATATTGATCATATCATAAAAATTGACCCTCATACCAAAAACCGATTATCCATTTTAATGAAAGGCCAAAAATCGGCCATTTTTACTAGCTCGGCAACAACCAAAGATTTCAGAAAATGGCTTGGGATTTAAAATTATAGCTCCCTTTCGTTAAGTAGAGAAGAGTTAAATTTAATACATTCTCCAGTTTAGTAAATTAGCAAAATGTTCTGTATACAGTATTTTTTAGCTTCTCAAAATCCCTATTAAAACCACAATGATCACCAGTTGGATAAAGAACAAAAGAGTTGAACCCACAGACTGGAAAAAAGCATTGAGGTCTCTCTTTTTACGCTTAAAGGTTTGGTAGGTAATCCAAATAATTGAAATATAGACAAATGGATTAAATAATAAATTTAGTTTAGTGATTACAAAGCTGACTAATCCTACTAAAATAGATTGCCCCATCACAAAAGAATTGATGGCTAAATGCTCGGCATAATTATACTTACCGAAAAGGAGTTTGGTTGAAACGCTCAACCAAATGATAGACAGAATCCAAAAATATTTGAGGTACAATTTCATGAACCTCCCTGCCTCATACCCCACCCCATAAATCTTAGGATTTATTTTATTTCCGCTTACATTTGCTTTCACTACAATCATAGCATCTACGATGAGGTAAACTGTAAGGGCAATGATAAGAAATGACATGGGATTGAAAATACTTTTCCTTTTTCCCTTCAAAAAATCATTTACGATTCCGTTGGGGTTTAAGCAAAGGTGCTTTACATTGAACAAGAAACCTTTGTTCATGTTGGTGATGGTGGAAAGGCCATTGCTAAAAATTGATTTGAAGGTAATCCGGGGCACTTCTGATCTTTCACCACAATTTGGACAGAAGTTACTATCATGTTCATACTTACAATTGATGCATACCATCTTATAGCCTATCTTTTTACTTCATCGGAAACACTCAAATATACGGCATTTATTTATAACCCGCTTTCCCGCCTTTTAGCACTGGTTTTCAAAAACTTCAAAGTCATTTTTACAAGGTTGTTTTCACAAAAGTATTTGCTGCTTTTTATGAGCGTTGTTATTTTAATGTTTATTCCAATGGGTTGAAAGAAAATAGAATTTTTCAGCAAAGTCAACACTTCTACTTAGTGTCATTTTGAGCACCGCGAAAAACCGACCAACGGGAGCTCACTGAAAGTAATCAGCTACTAAAACAAGTTCGTTGATTGGTTTACTTCTTACTAATCTCCAGTATTTAGATTACTCATAAGCCAAGTAGTGGCTATTCCAGCAGATTAGCTTTGCTGAGCACCGATATATCGGTATTTACAACTTGAACTTCGTTCTGCGGTATTTCACTGCTTTCAATATGACATTTGTCTAAAACAAAAAAACACCCATTAGGCATTGGCCTAATCGCCAAACCCAACAGGTGCACATCGTCAACAAAAGTGTTTAGGTAATACTCGTTTAAACGGCTACTGAAGCCGAGGCAAACTTTGGGCTTTCATCTTTTTCCCAAAGGCCCCAATAAGCACCCACATCGCCCTCATCGCCAACTTTCCAAGACTCGTCAAAGGAAGAAAAGTAGAAAATCTCAATACCCTCTTCTTTAGACCATTGCTGGGTATTGATGAAGTACTTCATAAAGTTGGCCTCCGAAGGCTCGGCTCCGTGCAGATTACTACCTTTGCTAGGCCAACCTGTTTCGGTAATGATGACCTTTTTACCTTGACTTGCCCTTACAGCTTGATGGTACATGTCTTTCATATAAGGCAACGAATAATCGCAGTGACAGCCCTCCCAAAAAGGATAACAGTTAGACAATATCACATCACAGGCTTCAGTAATTTTGGGGCGTTGAGCAAACTCGTAGTAAGCATCTACATAACCCACAGGAATGTCGGCGGGCAAGGCCTCTTTTACCTGCGTAATAAATTTCAACAATTCTTCTTCGGTTAAGTCGCCCCGATACATCACCTCATTACCCACCGCGGCTATGTCTACAATGCCTTCGTTGGCAATACGAATCAAACCTTCTATTTCTCGTTGATTGATCTCGGGGTCATTGCCCAGCCAAGCTCCTACCAAGGTTTTCAAGCCGTGCTCTTTAGCCACTCGGGCAATGAGTTCGTTGCCATCGGTACACGAAAAAGAGCGCACCCATCGAGTATGAGGTTTGATGATTTGTATTCGGCGCTGGATCTGCGCTTCGGTTAATTGGTCGCCAGGTTTTTGCCCCTCCTCATAGGGGCTGAAACATACGCCATGCATGCCACTACGAAGGGTTTCATTGTATAAATCTACCAATTCCTTTTCGCTCAAACCGTTGTGATGTACCCCGGTAAGGCTCATCACTTTTGCATTTCTAAATGACATATTTTTAACTGATTATGGTTTTTTCGTTTGTATATTTTAATTCTTCATGTTTATCCCAAATACCCCAACGCTGACCAATGTCTCCTTCTTGGTGTACCTTCCAGGATTCGTCAAATGAAGAGAAATAGAACACATCTATGTCGTATTTTTTGCTCCAGTTATTCAGATCGATAAAGTACTTCATCACATTGATTTTGGCAGGAAAGGCGGCCCCTACACCATCGCCCTGACTTGGCCAACCACTTTCGGTCACAATCACTTTTTTGCCCTTAGCTACTTGCTTGGTAAAGGCATACATTTTTTGCAAATAAGTAGAAGCTTCTTGAATACTGTAACCTTCCCAGAAAGGATAGCAGTTGGCCAAAATAACATCACAAGCATCTACCAATTCGGGGTGCTCACTAAATTGATAGTAAGTATCTACACACCCTATCGGAATACCGGGAATGGCTTCTTTTACTCGATGGATGTAGGCAATCAATTCATTTTTGGACAGGTCTGCTCTCAATAAAACTTCGTTACCCACCGCTATCATATCGGCGTGCCCAGCTTTGGCCAGCTTAATCAAAGCATTGATCTCCCGTTCATTGGCTTCTTTGTCGCTGCCTATCCAGGCTCCTACCAAGGTTTTTAGTCTATAACTGTGGGCTATTTTTGGAATCAATTCATTGCCTTGGGTGCAGGAGAAAGAGCGCACCCATTGGGTGTAAGGCTTGATTACGTCCATCCGTTGGCGAATCTGCGACTCACTCAGCGTATCGCCAATGGTTTGCCCTTCCAAATAAGGGCTAAAACACATTCCGTGGATTTGGCTATTCAAAGACTCGGCAAAAATGGCTTGAATTTCTTCTTCACTTTTACGGGCAAAATCTAAGTTTACTGAGGGGTCAAAAGCCAAGGTCTGTTGGGTAAGTAACTCCAGTTTGCCTTCTTGATAGTAAGAGGAGCCAGTGGGCTGCGGTTGGGCATTTCGTTTATCTAATTCGGCACGAATTTCCTTGGCACGTTTTTCATCTACGCTATAATTCCACATCACTACTATTGCGATCAGGGTACCGAATATAGGCACCCCTGAATAAAAAGCGCGTAATCCGAGTAGGGTCGCTTCAGACTGGGAACCCGCATTGGCATCAAAGCCTACATAACTCAGAATCACACCACTGAGCCCTCCCGCAATGGCAAAACCAAACTTTACCATCCACCAATAGATTGCGCCAAAAACACCTTCCCTGCGTTTCCCCGTATTCAACTCGTCCAAATCTATGACATCAGAGGTCATAGACATCATCAGCGTAAACAAACTCCCAATGCCAAAAGAAAAGAAAGGTAGAGCAAAAATGAACATATAAGGCTTGCCAGGTACAAACAAAAACCACAGCAGGAGGTAACCTATGATGGAGATTCCCTGCGAAACAAGGAAAGCATTTTTCTTACCCATCTTTTTGGACATTCTGGCCACCACTGGAATCACCGCAAAGGTGGTGATCAATGCTCCTAAACTACCAAACAATGTAGGCCAAACTCCAGCGGCTTCTGCATTTCCGGCGAACAGGTAATACACTACAATAAAAAAGGAAAAAGCGGCAATGGTATTGAATGCATTGAACACAAAAAAAGTAGCCACACATAATCTGCGAAACGGCACTGACTTAAAAGCATCGACAAAACCTTTAGCAATTTCTCCGAGGCTACTGCCAATGTTTCTGATAGTCAGGGGAGAATACTCCTCATGAAGGGTAGATTTGCTTTTAATAAAAATGGCGGGTACCATTGCAAACAGCATACAAATAATTCCCACCCAAACGGCTAACTGGCGAGTGGCTACCTCTGCTGTTGGAAACCAATCGGGATCGTACATGACTACCCAAAACCAAGGAGCTACTACCCAAGCCCACTGTCCTATCCATTGAGCAATGGCCATAATCTCGGTACGTTCGTGAAAGTCGTTGCTCATTTCATAGCCCATGGCTACATAGGGTACACTAAAAATGGTAAGCCCCAGATAAAACACAAAAGACCATAACAGAAAGTAAGTAAAGTTATAGTTAATGCCACTGTTTTTATAGAGTTGCCACATCACGATAAAGGCAATACCCATCACGATGGCTCCTAGGAAAACATACTGTCTTCTTCGCCCCCACCTGGATTTGGTATTATCAGAAATGAAACCCATAATCGGGTCAGTAATAGAATCAAAGACGCGAGGAAAGAAGTAAATTACGCCCCACATCCAACCAGGAAAACCGAGGTCTTTGACCAATACCACCATAAATATTCCAAGTACAGCTGGGAACATTTGGTTTGCTAACATTCCTACGCCAAATGCTACTTTTTGCCCAAAGGGAACTTTGCCACTTGTAGTTGTTTCCATGTTATCCATTGTTAGGTGAATTAGATTCGTTACTTAAAATTATAGTCTGCATGGCTTGGGCATCTATGCGCACATTCACTTGTTTTTCTCCTAGTTGGATGCTCAGGTTTTTGGCCATTGGTTCTTGATTCAATACTACTACCGCAATGGTACCATCTGGATTTTGGGTAGCAGTCACCATTAGTTTTGCGTCGGGATTGTCATACCCAATGCGGACCGCGTCGGGGCGGATAAATTTGCTAAAATGCGCCATTACGTAGTACAGGGGAGTAAAATATACTTCGTCGCTTTTTGGGTCTACAATGACTGGGGCCACACACCAGTTTTTAAACCAGTTGGGTCCACCTTGTTTGTCCAGCACCATGTTCCAGTCTATCCAGCCATCCACGTGGTTGTTGAGGCAACCAATGATGTCTCGGGCGTAACGATAAGTAGGTACATATTTGGGGTGCAGGTATTTTTCTTCTTTGCTGGCCCAGTCCCAACCCCAGTCAGTGGCTTCCTTGCGCCAATACCAGGCATCATCTTTCCATTTGGGCACTTCGGCATCTACACAAGCTTCGGTCTGAATCAGGTATTTATCAGGAGCTTTTTTATGGGCGTATTGCAGGGCCTTGGGGAAATAATCATAGGTGCTTTCGTACCAGTGAATGGCCGTACCGTGGAAATACTTAGAAGATTTTTCGTCGCGAAACATTTCGTCTACCCATTCTTGCAGCCCTGCCCGGTTTTGGTCGTACCCCAATATTTTAATGTCTCCATAACCGTCCTTTTCAAGTTTTGGCCCTAGAAAATCCTGCACAAAGTCGGTCATTTCTTTGGGCGTATACAACATACTTTCCCAGTTGTTACCGTTGCCATGGGGTTCGTTTTCTACGGTAATGCCCCACATTTCAATGCCTTGTTTTTTGTATTCAGTCAGGTATTTAGAAAAAAACAACGCCCAGGTATCGCGGTATTTGGGTAGTAGCTTCCCTCCTACCCATTTGTTGTTGTCTTTCATCCAGGGAGGGGCAGTCCAGGGTGAAGCAATGATTTTGAAACCCTCTTTGGAAATCTTCTGAGCATCTTTGATCATCGGGATCAAATCGTCCATATCTTCTTTGATGGTGAAGTTTTTCAACTCTATATCATCAGGAGTAGCAGCATAAGAATAATTGCTCAGCGAAAAATCACAAGAGTTGATATGGGTACGGGTAAGCGAATAATTGGCTCCTTCTTCGCTGAAATAAGCCTTCAGGATTTTCTCTCGGTTGGCTTTCCCCAGCTTATTGAGTAAGTAGGCTGAGCTTTCGGTAAAAGCACCTCCAAAACCCGTAATTTTCTGGAATTTCTCTTCAGGTTTTAGCTTGATTTTAATGACACTATCGGTGGCGGTGCTTTCGGTAATTTTACTCAACTTGTTGCCTTTGGCCGAAGTCTCGTAGATGGCTACTTTCAGCGATTGTTGAGCTTCTCTACTTACTTCTTTGTTAGTGTTACCTTGGTCATTTGCTTCTTTATTTTTTTTCGATTGACAATTCATTATCAGCGTGCTTAATATTGCAAACAATGCAATGTGTAATATGATCTTTGGGTGTGGGTATCTTTTCATTGTTAGTCTCTGATTTTTTCTAATACCTTGTGTGGAGGAGTTTCTACTTCGTTCAAAAGCTTTTGAAAATCACCATTGTAGGTTTTTTTAATGGAGTGCCCATCCCTCGTGAGCCCTTTAAAAACGCCCTTGTCTACCAAGCTCCAAACCGCCCATTTTGCTTGCCCATCGATGGTAAAAAGTCCAAAGTGATTTTCAGACCCGCCCGGATTGGAGGAGTCTTTCCAGCTTTCGTCAAATGCTTCGAAGTAGAAGCAAGAAATTCTATTTTTATTGGTCCAGTCTCTCATTTTCTGAAAGAAAACTCCAGACTTGTATTCATCGGTTGCTTTAGAGTCGGTACTGCCGTATAATTCATTGGAAAAAGTAGCCCAACCGGTTTCGCCAATATGAATGGGCTTTTCTACACCCAGGCTTTTCATGTACTTTTTTACCGAATTGTATTGCGAAATGGCGTATTGTAACGATCGCTCCATTGCAGCTTCGATTTGCTCTTGTTTCGTTTTTTTGATCTCGTCGTCATTTACTCCCCAAAACACTGGGTTGTAATGGGTGTCGTGCATTGGGTAGGTGTGCATTGAAACATAGTCTACCGCTTTGATGAGTTCGGTCAGGGCTGGCACATGGTACTCGGCTCCACTACCGCCCCAGGAAGCAAAGTTATCGGAGCTGGTAATCCACAAGTCTTTCGACAACTCCCCTTTTCTCTTCAATTCCTGAAGGTGGTTGACCCACTTGAGAACAATACCCGGTTGCACATAATAAGCCGTGGCCCACTTGACCATGGCCTCGTTGCCTACCGCAATAATTTTGATAATTCCAGGGTATTTTTGGGCCAACTCTACCGCCCGGGCTATTTCAGTAGCATTTCGTTCGCTCTCTTCATTATGATTAGGCTCAAAACCAGTCCAGGCGTTTTTGCAATCGATCCAGGCTCCCAGCATCACGTACATTTCAAACTGAGGCACTTCCCGATCAAGCTCGTCTATAGCCTTCAAAATATTATTAATTTGAGCCAGGTGAACATTATAGGTTCTAATCAGCCGAATACCCATCGCCCAGAGGATTTTCATATCCTCTTTTAGTTGGGCTACAGTGGGCTGCACTCTTCGGCTTTGGGTACGATACCCACCATATGAAATGGCCGGATAATCGGGGTTTCCTAAGAGTTGAGCTGCCGTTATATTTCTTCTTGTTTGGTTCATTGTTTTACAAGCTTGAATCGTGAGTATGATTAAAAAGCATGACAGTATGTGGAGTGCATTTTTCATGATTCATTTTTTTGAGTGACTAGTTTTTGGTCGATAGTCGATAGTCAGCGGTCCATAGTCCATAGTTCCGTGCTGTTTACTTAAGGTTGTTTTGTTACTCACGTATGCCTTCTGAGTAAAAAAGTTTCGCACCTAACGGTATTTGCTATGTATCAGCCTCTAGTTGATCGGGCCAGAGGCCCTACAATAACCCTCACTCGCCTCAAGGCAAGCGAGTATTTCACACTTTGAATCATCGCCTATGAAGAGAAAGACAGTGGACTATCGCCCACTTTTAAATCAATTGCTCATCGCTCACTTTTACCTTTATCAATCTTATTTTTCCGTTGCGGGCAAACATGTTGGCGGAGTCTTCTTCGTTGAGGAATGACTGCTGGTATTTTCTGGGGTTTTGTTGTCCATTAAACACTTCAATGCTTGCTTCCTCGGCGATTTCGTAAATCACGGGTACTTTGCACTTGGTGAATAACAAGGCATTTTTCGGGATTTTGATGGCTCGTTTTCCCCCGTTTACATCAAAAAAATCCACTGTTTTTTCCTCTGATAAAAACTCAGATTTGCGCAACATTTTTGGCTCGAAATGAAGCTTTCCATCTTTGGCAAACACCCCCAACTCACCAAAACGACTCAAGATGTCTTCTTTTACCTGTCCCGTCATTCCGGGTTGCTGGGCTCCTTTGTCAAAGGGAGTATGCGAATAAGGCGTGATGGGAAATGCACCATACAACTCGGGCGATTTGTGCACGCCAATGCCATCATTGATTTGGTAATAATGGGCAATAAGTTTTTGTACTGTGGCTTTGTCAGCACCTTGAGCCATGGCTTGCACACAGGTTTCTTTTACGGCCAATAGTAATTTGGAAACCATATGCCAATAGATAGATCCTAAGCCTTCGTAGCCATAAAAAGTACCTGATCTGCCAGTGAACTCTTTGTGATTGAATACTTCTTCGAAAATATTCAATACAAGTACCTGTTCCATTTTTACCAAAGGCTGGTATTGTTCGCCCAGTTCAGCCAAAGCTTCACTCAAATCATTTGCATTTTTAAAATTTCCATTGAAATGAAAATGCCCTTTGATGTCCTTTTCAGCAATGGCAGCGTTTCCATCCTTAAGCAGCTTTACCAAAAGATCCGACCGTTCAAACAATTCTTTAGGGATGTTATTACGCTGCAAAAAACCTGGTAGGTTCTTATTCGGGTATAAAATGTAGCTGTTTTGATCTTCTCGATACAAGGCACTGCTACGCAATGCATCCAGCACCTGTAAGCTCTCTTCAGCCGATAAATAGCCCGCACTTAAAGCCCCTACTTGTCCTTCCAGCATTTCGCTCAAATGGGTAATACTGATGCCTTTTTCATCATAACTCATTAGATTATAAGCATGATACAAGTCATCTTCTCGTTGGTTGGCCTTGATCGCATGCTCTAAAAAACCAAGGGTGGTGGTAATAAACCCAGACAAATCCTGGACGGCAATCATCTGTTTTTCGCCACTAAAACCCTGTTGGTAAATATGGGTGCGGTACGCACTGGCAGCATTACCCAACTCATCCGTAATTTGTTTTCGGGTAACATCATTTATTGGTGCCGCAATTACCGAAGCATGTCTGGTAAATATGGCAGCCATTTCTCCAAATAGCTTTTGTAGCTCCGCCGAAACTGCTATATTTTGCATTTGGGTATTTTGGAAAATGGGTTGGAAGAACTTCAAAAACCTTCGGAGGTAATACAAGGTTACCATCGACACCCCATTACCCACCAAGGCATTGTTGGCATCATTCCACTCGGGCCTTTGGGTGTTCATCCAAATCCCTCCTTCGGGTATAAAATTGGACAACTTGCTAAGCAGGGTCGCTAACATTTTTTCGGCAAAATTTACCCGATGTAGCTCATTGTTTTTATTCCTAAGTAATGCACCATCTGCGCCTATGGTCTCAATACGCTGATGTATTTGGGCTTCATTGTTATCCGCAAATACAATGGTGTCTTTTGGATTTTTTACAATCTCAGCATACGACTTAATCTCGTAAGGCACATTGGCATACACAAAATCATTCTTGCTCAACAGGCTTTCGATGGTTCCAAACTTTTGCTGCTCGGCAAACTCTAAAAACTTCAGTAAATATATAATCTGATGATCGCCCCAATAACCGATGTACGACCAAGGATTGTCGGGCTCAATGGTTTCCCAGTCAAACCCATCTTTGGTCACCCGATAGGGATTGTAGCCATCAAAGGTAGAGGCATTCAAAAACCGATAGATCATCCCCTCAATAAAACCTGGATAAGAGTGTACCAATGCCTCCCAGTTCTGGAATATATCGCGCCAGTTGCCTTGATAGTCCAAAATCTTAGAACCATCTACTTCACTATTGGTATTGATAGAAAATTGGTTCCAAGGTCGGCTAGGATCCCCATGCCGGCGGCTAAACTTCAGAGGCAAGTATTCGGTCACCAGCCGTATCAAGTCAGGGTTGGCAAATTTTTCAGCGGCCTTTTTTAATTCAAAAGTCGAAAAAACTTCTGGCAGCTCATTCCACAAAGCGTGAGCATTTGCCCAAACGTTTTTATTGGCTTTTTTGAGGTAGGTACTGAAATCTTGTTGCTCGATTTGATAATTATCATCAAAAATTCCCCCTCGCATAATGTTGAATAACACATTGGAAAAATGGCGGGCATCTTTGAGCTCATCAGCCGTGTATTGCAAAGCATCGGCACTCGCATTCAATGCAGTCAAACGCTCGGTACCTTTTGCTATATTCTGGCAAACTTTTTTAGCTAAATGTGGTCCCTCGCTTTTAATTTCCTCATTCAAGGCAATCACTGCCGACTGGGTTTGGTTGACATTGGCTACCAACATCCAATGTTTTTTGCGCCTAGCCTCTAGGGTGCAATGGCTCGCAACAAAATAGGCTCCCTTCTCCCCTTTGATGTCTTCTTCCTGAGTAATCGGTTTGCCTTTTCTAAAATCTTGCAATTGCTTGGACGAAAGTAAATAAGTAGGCTGTTGCAAACCCAGGCTCCAGGCTACATTGGCTTTGAGCGCTTCGCTTGGTTCGGCTTTGTCTACAATAATGGCACTTAAAGCAAATAACGCCAACCCGGTTTCGGCCACCAGTTCGGTGCGTTTATAAGCATCAGCCAAGTTACTGGTGGTCGTTTGTAGATCACTTGGCACCCCATAGGGCATCAGGTTTTGCAAACCATCTACAAAGGCAATGTCCAGCGTTTCGTTAGAGAGATTGATCAACCTTGATTGCTTGACAAAACCATACAAATTGCTGGTGTTCCATTCGTATTGAAAACCTAGCCCAATGTCGTGGTTGATTTCCTCAAAAACGACCTTGTTGCCAAAACGATTTTGGTAAAGATTTCTGGTGATTTCAAAACTTCCTTCACTGCGAATAGAGAATGGCTCCCAAAGCATCATTTTCCCGTTTTTAGAAACACGAAGGATGGTTTTACTGCCTGTAATTTCGGCGGTATCGGTTATTTTATCATCGGTATAATAAGGAAACAGGGCCAATTCCGGGTTTTTTCTTCCCGCACTAATGCCGCCATTGCTCGACACAAATAACCAGTGATTAGCGTCACTCACGATGCTCATAAAGAATGGACGCATTAAGTGGGCGTCAGGGATTTTATAAAAAACCTCTTCATTCATCACAATACTTTGTAATGTATCCATTGCTGTGCTATTTTTTTGCTTTTGGTAAATGATCCAGGAGTCAGCAATCTTATGACTCCTGCATTTGGTAGATTTTAGAATAAAGAAATTGAGGGTAACTTTTGCTGGTGATGCGTTGCTTGTAGACCTGACAGGTAGAGTGTTATTGAATATCGAACACCGATTAATGAATATCGAATTTCGAAGTGGTTAAATCATTTTTTAATGCTGTTAAAATGGCGCTTATCAAGTATGCCAAAACACCAGACATTTGCCCCCTTCAATATTCAGCGTTCGTTAATCGATATTCGTTATTCAAACTCAGATATATCCAAGCTATTTCTGCTTATACACCCTTACATAATCTATGTACATAGATTGTGGAAAAGGAGTCCCAGTCACGGGAAAGCCTACAAAAGTTCCTCCCACCGCTACATTAAAAAGGAGGAAAAAGGGTTGATTGTATACCCATTCTCCAGTCACATCAGCAGGAGTTACTCGTTTGTACAGAAAATCATTCACGAAGAAATCAATGTAATCTGCCCCCCATTCTACCGCGTATACATAAAATTCGGTATCGAAACGGCCATCGGTAAGCGCGTAAGGTTTGGTAATAGCATCGCCTGCTGAGTAGCCTGGGCCATGCACACTCCCATAAGTAATGGCCGACTGTTGCCCCTTTTGCTCCATAATGTCAATCTCGCCACATTGTGGCCAACCTACCTCGTCTATGTTGCTGCCCAACATCCAGAAAGCAGGCCATATACCAGGGCCAGTAGGGGTTTTTATTCTGGCTTCAATGCGTCCATATAGTTGCTCAAACAAGCCTTGGGTTTTTACTCGAGCGGAGGTATAGTTTGGACCTGCATTGCGTATGGCGGTAATCATTAAGTTGCCGTTACCATCCAAAGCTACATTGGCAGGGTCTTGAGTATATGATTGAAACTCGCCATTTCCCCAACCATTGGTGCCAGTTCCTAAGTCGTAGGTCCATTTTGAGGCATCAGGGGCCGAACCAGCGATCCCGTCAAATTCATCGCTCCAAACAAGTTCAAAACTTCTATCAGGAACCGTTTGTACAGGGTCTACGTCGCAACCAGTGAGTAATGTAGTGGTGTAAAGGGCCGCGATTGCAAATAATATATTTTTTATTTTTAGAATATTCATGAGAAAGATCTTGATAGTTAAACCAAACTAATTTGTTGAATTACTTTCTGAAGAAAATATTATCCAAGTAGATATTCACGCCCGATGTTCCTCCACCTGGTTCGTCAAAATCGAACTTCATTTGAAGTATCTGCGTCAAATCAACTGGAGATGGAAATGCTGTCAATGGAATGTCGATACTATTCCAACCAGCCGCGGTAGGTACCGTCAAGCTATAAGGCTTTTCGTTAGGAGGGCTAATAATAAAGACCCTTAGTTTGGTCGCGTCTCCCGAGTAAAAATCAAGGTGTAAGTATTGATAACCTGAAACATCCTGTGCACTGGCAAACTGAGTTCCCTGATAGTTGAAGTTGCCATAATGCAGGGTATTATTTCCGGCAATGCTCGTCTGGGTTACAGTAGTGTTTTGCCCCCAGTTAGGGTTAAAGTCGGTCCCGGCAAGATCGGTATAAGCATCGCTGAAAACAGAGAGCACATCAGCCGCAGCAAAAGTGGGAGTTGGCGCCGCTTCGGTAGGTACGATTGGGAGCTTCCAGAAAAATATGTTATCCAGGTAGATATCTCCTCCAGTCCCCCCGTCAAACTTCATTTGAACCACGTCAGCCAGATTTACTCCTGTTCCGGTAAACTCACTCAATGGTATGTCTACACTATTCCAGCCCGAAGTAGGCACCGCAAGGCTGTAGGCTTTCTCTACTGCACCCGAACTAATCAAATACACATTCAAGGTAGTGGCATTGGTGGTGTAATAATCAAGGTGCAACGATCGGAAACCAGATACGTCTTGGGCACTGCCTAATTGAATTCCCTGATAATTGAAATTTGCATAGTGTAACGCATTATTTCCTCCAATTGGGGTTTGGTTTACCACGGTATTTTGTCCCCAGTTAGGGTTATAGTCGGTACTTGCAATATCAGTATAACTATCACTAAAAACCGAGATTACATCGCTTGCTTTATTACTGGGCACTGGTGCTCCACTTGGGGGAGTTACTGGCTCCCTATAGAAATACACATTGTCTACATATAAATTAGGCAAATTCCCTGACAGTACCATTTGCGCCAGATTTGCTCTATTGGTAAGGTTCGTAAAATCGGTCAACTTAATATCCAGACTTACCCAGTTTTCAGATTTTAGCGAAGCACTGGCAATCGTTATCTCATGTTCTGAATCATCGCTATTAGGGCCATCAAATACACCATTGGCTCCAAAGTCAATCAACTTGATTTTAAACTCGCTACCTGCCACAACAGGGTCGGGCGTCCAGATATCGATGTGCATCGTACTCATTGCCGAGGCATTTACAGTAGGATCTTTAAACTCAATTCCTACAAAATTCAAATTACGATAACGGATCACATCATTGCCTTCTACCTGAATGAAAGACTCTTCGGCAGTAGAAAACTCCCAGCGGGTATTCCAGGTACCTATGGTCTGATTGGTGTAAGCATTGCTATACAGCGAAACTACGTCTATGGCATCTCGGGTAGCAGGTATGGTAGCCTTGGCAGTAGGCGCTACGGGTGCCCCAATAGAGGTAATTTTAAAAGAACCATTGGCAGTTTTGCCTCCCATTTTAGCCGTAATCGTAGTAGTACCTGCATTGACTATTGATACAAGTCCGGTTTCGTCTACGCCAGCCACACTTGGATCAGATGACTCAAAGGTGAAGAAGTTTTTAGAGGCATTTACTAAGCGGTTTACCCCATTAGGCAAAGTAGCAGTGGCTTGAAATCCCGTAATCGTAATTTTATCTCCGGTTTCTGCTTTATCATTTACTTGATCTTGTCCATCAGAAATAACACCGACAATTTCGCCCAAATCACCTACGTTTTCGAAGCGTACTTCATCAATCCAGAAAGTGTATCCTTTGTTGTTTTCAGGGCCTGCCGAATAATAAAACAAACCTTTTTCTCCAGTTAGTTTAGCCGCATCAGGAATAGGAATGATCACTTTTTGCCAGTTGGTATTTACTGACAAGCCTGCCAACGTAGTGATAAACTTGTTGTCTCCTAAGTCATTGCCAAAGCCTAATTCACCAATGGTAGCTGACTGGCTGGCTTTGATATAAAAGGTAAGCGCATTGTAACCTGATAAGTCTCTGCCGCTTCCGCTAAAAAAAACTCCTCCGGCAAAAGCACCACTGGGACTATCGGCATCAGGTACGGCAAATCGCATAGATTGAGGGGAGTTATTGAAAGTTTCCTGGGTTTCTATTTGGAAGGCGGTCACATCGGAGCCGCCAAACGCAGCGTACTTCAAGTCTCCAGTAAAATCATCTATAAAAACCTCTGCAGTATTGGGAAAGGTAAGGGGTTGCAAGTCTTCTAATTTCCGTTCTTGACAGCCTACAAAACCTAACATTAGGAATAAGCTCAGAAAGGTGAATTTTATTGCGTTTATTGATTGCGTACTTTTCATCATTATAAAAAGATTTTTTGGTATTTTCTTACTATTAATAAACTCTAGTGTGCTGTAAAACCTAATTGTTAATGCTTATTTGAATGTAGGTACGAAGCTCCCATTCGTTTCCATTAGGGAAGCCAATCGCAGTAGGATCAGGAACCATTTCACCCGCAGCATTCACTGTTTCTATAGGCGAGTATCGGTTAGAGAATTGGTCAAGGGTACGATAAGTAGCTCTTATGCCAAGTCGAGTACCAGGCAAGATAAACCAGTCAGGGCGACCAATTTCCACCGAAAGATCAGCAATGAGCTGTACTGGAAAGGTGAGGTTAAAATCACGGTGGTAGTCAAAAGGACCCCAGTCGTTGAAGCGGGCAATGGTAATCAATCTTGCTTTTCTGTAAATGGTGCGTAAGTCAATGCCGTAGCGCTCAATGGTTCGGGCGTTGTCACCATTGGCTTGTCCATTACCGAAATAAGCATTCACGATAAAACCAAGTCGGGGCCCTACCTTAGATACAATTCTGGCGTTTCCTTCCCATAAGTCCTGGGCAGGAGCGGAACCAGGGAACACAAAAGTCGTTCTACCATTTCCCAAAATACCAATGGCAGCATCTTGCACCGTAGGTAAATGACGGTATACAAACCCAGCACTCACTGCAAATTTTGCATCCTCGGTACGGTCACTATCCCAGGCATACATCCAAGTGGCAGGCGTTGGGTCCCAGGTAAGTAGTATTTCACCAGCCATTGTCTCGCGATTTCCTCTTACGGCAAAAGGATCATCTATGATGTTTCTTGAACGCGCTGGAGCATTCACTCCTGCAGCAATAGGACCTTCCAATGGTTTCTGATACAAGAAGTTAGGAGCAATTTGTAGCTTGCCTACATTGACGGCAAAACCACTCAATACATTGTACATATTGCCACTGCCAATATCTCGTAACCTCCATCCAGTAATGGTTTGGGTTTGGTCTACCCCTCCATTGGCTACCAGGCCCATATAAGAAGCCAAACCATACCATTGTACCGGGCCAATGGCATAAGTCAATTTTATCTTCCCTCCAAAGTTGTCGGTGTTTCTGATCTGGTCTTGAAACACCTCGTTGTTTCTCGTCAACTGGAAGTTTCGCCCATTGAGTGGCTGTCCACCCCATAGCCCACCAATGTTGAAAGTAAACCTTTCAAATTTTCTGGAAACCGTGATAGACGCCCTTCTTGTTTTGGGCATAGGTACTGCAAATGAACTTTGCAGGTTGCTTCGTTGGGTAATGTCTTCGTGAAAAATTCCTGTTACATCAAACTTGGCTACTTTGCGACTATATTTTACCAACACAGCTGGGTTGGCACCCCACCAAAGCTCCGGTCCAAAAGCTACTTTTAGTCCTTTGATGAAACGCTTTCCTTCTATCTCAAACCCAAAAGGCGCTTCGCCATTGTAAATGTCTATGTTGGGACCATAATTTGCTTCGGGGTACAATCCAAAGAAATCGCCTTCATATCCCCAGTGATAATGCCCCGTACGGTAGAACCCGGTCAGTTTAAAATCTTTGGCGTCCCAGGTATAGCTGGCGCGATATAGTTGTACTCTATTACCTGCATTGATTTGCTGAATGCCATTGTTGGTGGTATTGACCGTTACAGGTCTTCCTCGGTTTTCATAAAATACCTCATCAATCGGATTCAAGGCTACATTCCCCAATACATTGAACTGCACATTGGCTTTCATATTAGGTGCAGGTTGGGCGGTTAGCCCTACATTAAAAGACTGCATATGATCAAACCCCTGATTGGAAGGAAAAGTAGTAGTATTTGGGTTGGCTACTTCAGGAGTTGTAATCAAGCTCCCCCCCGTATAGAAAGTACTAAAGTTGGCATGTAAATCACTGAGATACAACTTACCTTTGTCTTTGGCAGCCAAGGCTGCTTTATCGCCTCGAGCTCTTAGGGCTGCATCGGCTACCGAAATATTGTCAAGCAATGTGAGATTTTGTGGGCCGTTGGCTCCATAAGGATTGAAAGTATGCACCTCTTTGAGCGCATAATAAGCGGCCCGAGGATATAGTTCGTAAGTACCTCGCTCGCTAGTGCGTCCTTTGGCACAAATGCCAAACCACTCTTCATTCATATTATTTTCACCTTCTTTGAAGTCATTGGTGTATCCACCGTTTGGCCAGGAGGCCGTTACATCGTGTTCGTCCAGGTTTACGGTTTGTCCAGTTTTCCACCAGCCATCACTAAACTGGAAAGTAAAACCTCCCAGTGAATTCCCGTTTTTGCCCATACCCGAAGCATTGGAGTAGATATGCTTCCAGTTGCTTATCAATATTTTGGCTTGATACTCCTGGTCTTCTTTGTTGGCGATGGCATTGTAAGCATCGGTTCCAAACTCGGTTAAGACTATAGGTTTGTCGTACTCTTTTTTCACACGATCGTACAAATCGGTAAAAGTGGCCCCGCGATAAACGTTGATTCCCAGGATATCAACATCGGGACATTCTTGGGCAATAATGTCTAAGAAAAGTAGGTCTCCGTTACAGATGGCAATAGGGTGCTTGGTGCTGATGGCCTTCATTGCTTTTACGCCTTCGTTGAAGAGCTTATACATATTGTAGGCGTCTTTGGTTGACTTTCGATCTTTGATCGGGATAGCCTCGGTTTCGGCTCCTCGCCAGAACAAACCATAGTTGTTTTCATTCCCTAACAAAAACAACAATAAACCTGGCGTATTTTGATACTCACGCACCATGGCGGTGGTTTCTTTGAGTAGAACATCTTTGACCAATGCATTGGAATAATCGGTATTGGGGAACCACTTGCCGCCCAGGGTAAGTCCATAACGACCAAAGGCATGGTTAAGCATCGTATAAATGCCGTACTTCTCATAAATGTACCGAATCCACTTGGCAGGAACTCCAGTATACATCCGAACCGTATTGACTCCCATGTTTTTGAGTAGAGGCATTTCATAATCAAGGGCGGCTCTTACCAGGTCGTCAGGTTGTTTCCATAGACTATAGTTAAAATTAGTCCCCACCGGAAAGTAGTCCCAGTTCATACCATTAATAAAGAAGGGTTTGTTGTTGACCTCGAGCCGAAACCCGTCGGTTGTTTTCTGAACAGCCACACGCTGTTGTGCGGTGACACACGAAATACTCAAGCCACATGAGATTAGGAAAAAAGAGATAAAAAGTGTAATGAATTTTCTCATAATAAAAAACCTAATAGTTAAACAATTACAGAAAATCAGTATTGGGTTTATATACAGGTTTGGCTTATCCCCTCTCCCTGTTTACCTGTATCAAAAGACAACAAAGATTACTTTTTGTATAGCTTTAGAAGAATTATAATCTTTTCAGAAATTTTATAACCAATACTATTATGGTTATAATCCTTATTAGAAATCTTCTAAACAAAATTGGTAAACCATTGCTTATACTTCAAAAAAAACACTACATCACTACTACTACAAAGAGAAAAAAATGTACGTTTACACTCAGTATGGATACATCAACAGTACATCAGTTCGTTTTTTTTAGTATAAAACCTATTTTTTCAGGAAGAATACTTCTGTTAGTTTTAGGCGTGATTATCTGTAGGTCGGTAGGGTTTTCACAAGGACTTATTAGCCAAACAGAGGTCACTAGTTTTACTAGAAACCAATACGAAGCAGGTACCCAAAACTGGGCGATTGCCCAAGATGAAAACAAGCGCATGTACATCGCCAACAATGAAGGACTTTTGGTATATAATGGTACCAATTGGCAGTTGTATCCTGTACCTAACAAAACCATTCTCCGCTCTATATGCTTTGGACCAGAAGGAAAACTATATGCTGGGGCCCAAGATGAACTGGGCTATTTTGCCCCCGATAAAGTAGGCCGACTCAAGTATACTTCTCTCAAGTATTTGTTACCTGCCAAAGACCGAGAGTTTACCGATGTATGGCAAATAGAAGTAAAGGGCAAGGAAGTTTTCTTCAGAACAGATGCGAAGATTTTTAAGCTCAATGGCAATCAGTTCACTGTTTACCACACCCCATCTACTTGGCTTTCTTTACACAAACACCAAGGGCAGGTGTTGGCTCAAGATAGGCAATTGGGCTTACTCAGGTACGCCAATAAGCAATGGCAGCCTTTCATTGCCAAAGATTCACTGCCGCCTAATTTTTTGATCACCGATATTATAGATTATCAAAAAGGTACTAGTTTGCTGAGTACCATTGATCATGGGATATACCTACTCAAACAGGGCAAACTCATTCCCTTTAAGTTTAAATCGACTACTATTAATCCCAATCAGCATTTTACTTCTTTGTCTATTTTAGACAATGGAGCTTTTTTGGTAGGCACTTACTTTAATGGACTATATCGAATCTCATCACAAGGACGGGTACTTGAAAATATTTCTACCAAAAACGGTTTGCCTAATAACACGCTACGCTGTTTATTTACAGACACTCATAATAATGTGTGGGCTGGTCTAGACAATGGGTTGGCTTTTTTTAGTTATAACGATGCTATCAAACTTATCAACCCACCAATCTTTAACAATGGGGTGGGATATGATGTCAAAATATTGAATAACGACTTGTATTTTGCCCTTTCTACAGGTCTACTATGGCTTCCTACCCAACAAGGCACTGACCTGAGCAACATTGCTCAAGAACCCCAAACCGTGGTTGATGGGCTCACTTGGAATTTATCCACCGTTAACGACCAACTCCTGGCAGGAAGAGATGATGGGCTATTCCTTATTCAAGAAAAACAAGCAAATCCTATTACCCGGTCTCCTGGTTATTGGGCCTGTCGCCCTATGCCACAAAGTAATCCTTTGAGGATCATTGCGGGTAACTATCTAGGCATTCATTTTCTGGAAATGAATGATAAAAAACTCACGAACGTAGGCTCTTTGAAAAACTTTAAGGAATCTAGTCGATATATAGAAACTGACGGAAACCACCTTTGGGTATCGCACCCTTATCGGGGCGTGTATCAAATTGCGTTGTCGGGCACTTCTACTACTCAGGAAGCTATTCGGTTATTTTCACAAAAGGAGGGCTTGCCTTCTGACCTGGACAACCACGTTTTTAAAATCAAGGGCAATATCGTTTTTGCTACTCCGAGAGGCATCTATGAATATATTCCTGCTACTGACAGGATTGTACAATCCAAAAAATACGCTACCATCTTTGGGGAGAAGCCCATTCGCTATATGAAAGAGGACAAAAAGGGCAACATTTGGTTTGTACAAAAGAAAAGGCTGGGTGTGGTCGATTTTAGTACAGGCAAACCTGTGATTCATTACATACCAGAGCTGAAAAATAAAATTGTGAGTGGTTTTGAGAATGTTTTCCCTTATGATGCCCGTAATATTTTGGTGGGAGGAGAACCAGGGTTTTACCATATCAACTACGAAAAATACCTGGAAAACATCAAGCCTTTTTCGGCATATGTATCACAGGTAAAAACCTCAGGAGCAAGCGATAGTGTGTTAGTGGGTGGGTACATGCTAAACAGCAAAAGTGGTAAAGAAAAAATGACAATTCCTTATGCACTCAATTCGTTGCTTTTTTCTTATACCGCGTACGTATATGGGCAACCTTCGGGCATTGAGTATAGCCACTATCTGGAAGGCTTTGATAGGGACTGGAGTAACTGGAATAGTAATACCGAAAAGGAATATACCAATTTGCCCGCGGGTACTTATACCTTTAAAATTAAAGCCAGGAAAAGCCCTTCTCATGAGTCCTCAGTTTATGAATTTACCTTTTCGATCACTCCGCCCTGGTACCAAACCATTTGGGCTTATGTTTCTTATGGGCTTTTGTTTGTAGGATGCTTGTTTGCCATATCAAAATATCAGGCCAGGAGACAAAGAAAAAAACAAGAGGCCAAACGATTGGCAGATCGCAAAAAATTTGAAGAAGAACAAAAGCAGTTGGCATATCAGCATCAGCTCGAGCAAGCCGAATCAGAGAAGGAGATCATTCATTTGCGTAATGAAAAACTGGATGCCGAGATCAAACACAAAAACGCGGAATTGGCCAGTGCTACGATGCACTTGGTACAGAAAAAAGAATTGGTTTTGAAGCTACAAAAAGAGCTCAAACAAATCCAGAAAAACACCCAGATTGGCAGCAATAACACAGAGCTTAAGCAACTGTTGAAGGCCTTATCGGAGGAACAAAAATTAGACGAAGAATGGGATAATTTTTTCCGACATTTTAATAGTGTACACGGTGATTTTCTAAATATACTGAAAAAGAAATTCCCTAAACTCAATCCTCATTACTTGCGTCTTTGTGCTTACTTGCGGATGAATTTGAGTAGCAAAGAAATTGCTCCTTTGATGGGTATCTCGCTTCGTGGGGTAGAAATCAACCGTTATAGGCTTAGAAAACAACTGGAACTGCCTACAGAAGTAAACCTTATTGAATATTTGTTGAATATAGAAAGGGAGCAGAAATCTTAGCTCATTCGATGAATAATGATTTGAAAAGGAGGTTAACCTAGGGGTAACGCAAGCCTATCTCTGCTTTAAACCTGACAGGTTTCAAAAACCTGTCAGGTCTGGTTTAGAATGTATTATAAGACACCCTCAGTGTAACCTTTTATCTATCAACTTCACGATTTACTGAATTTCACTTTCCATAAATTCTCTATACTTTCCAAAGACTTACCTTTAGTTTCGGGGATGTACTTGAGGGTAAAACCAATGATGACCAGAATAAAGGCAATGAATATGTAATAAGGCAAAGAGCCGTGCCACATGCCCTGCAAGTTGGTTTTGCTTTCCATCACTACCGGGAAGGTTTGCGATACCAAATAGTTGGCTGCCCACTGAAAGGCTACCGCCAAAGACATACCCAGCGAGCGAATAGATCCTGGAAACATTTCGGACAACACCACCCACACAATAGGACCCATAGACATGGCGAAGGAACCAATGAACATTAGAATACCAATCAAGGAAATGATGCCGGTTTGCTTCATTTGCAGAGAGATTGCTAACAAGGCAAAACCCACCAACATTCCCAACGAACCTGCTATGACCAAAGGTTTGCGACCCCAGCGATCTACGGTAAACATGGCCAATACCGTGAATATCACATTCACTGCGGCTAACATAATTTGCTGGGCCAGTACATCTTCTTGACCAAAACCCAGGGCTTTTTCAAAAATATCGGCTCCATAATAAAGTACCGCATTGATGCCTGTAAATTGCTGAAGTACCGAAAACACCACACCAATAAAAATAATGGGCAAAAAGACACCTTTCAAGGCTTGGTTGAGTTGTAGCCCTTGATCTTCGTGGATAGACTCTTTGATGCTTTCCAGCTCTGAGGCTGCTACCTCGGGACTTTGTACACCTTCGAGTACTTGTTGGGCCTCGGCATATCTCCCTTGTAGGCACAACCAACGGGGACTTTTGGGCACAAAAAACAAAAGTCCTAAAAACAACAAACAAGGCACCAACTCCGACCAAAACATCACCCGCCAACCATAGCTGGTATTGTACGCGGCACTATTGCCCGCGCCAATAAAATAAGTAGCAATGAAGACCAGGAAAAAGCCTAAGACAATTGCCATTTGATAAAATGTCACCATTTGGCCCCGCTTGTGGGCTGGCGATAACTCGGCAATGTAGGTGGGGGCATTCATAGAAGCTACGCCAATGCCCAAACCGCCAATGATTCTAAAAACCACCAACAACGAAACCGACTCGGGCAAAAAGCTCGGCAAACCCGAACCCCAGGCCGAAATAGTAAATAAAATAGCGGAAACAATGAGCGAAAACTTTCTACCATATTTTTTGCTGACGTAGCCCGCAATCAAAGCGCCCACAAAACAGCCCAACAAAGCGCTTCCTACTACCCAGCCTTTGGCCGCAGGACTCAGCTCAAAATATTTACTAAAATAAAACTGGGTGCCATTAATCACCCCAGTATCGTAGCCAAACAAAAAGCCCCCCAGGGCCGCTACCACGCTTATATAAATCAGTCGCAATTGATACTTCCGCTCGTTCATTTTTTAATCAGTTTTATAGTTAGTTTGAGTATAGGATTTTTTTTTGGATTAAAAATCCAACACAGGCTGCTTTCGGATTACCAATCCAAAAGAGCAGTGGATATTAGAAATCGCCTCGGTTATCTACTTTAATTCCAATTCGCCAAAAACCCCGGCATCAATCCAGCCTCGGTTTTTATCCTTTCCTTGGATGGCTACTGAACCAATGAAGTTCTCTCGTTTTTTACTGCGGTCGTTGTCACAATAGGCCACAGCAAACCCCAGTTTCTTACCTTTTTGAAGAGATACGGTTGGGTTATCTACTGCACCATCTTTGTAGCGATCGTTGTATACCTTAATTCCCAATTCCCATACATAGGTATCGCCTTGCTTACTTCTTTTTACCTCTACATGGTCGTTGTAGAAGGTTTCGTCTTTGTTAGGGTTAATGTCTACCACTTTGTAGTCGGTGGCAATATGATAGGCAAAAGCATTGTGGCTGTATTGGTGATTACCTCCCGAATTGTCTTCATCCAGGAACACTTCCAGGCAGTCATCATCCCAATAAAAAGCCAACGGGTCTTTGTGGATATCCATCAGTACATCGTCTTTGATCTCTACCAGCATATACAGCTTGTTGTCTTTGTCGGACCAAACTACCTTATAACGCCCCTCAAAATCTCCTTTTTCGAGTGGTTTGCCCAGCCAGAGTTGATCTATGGGATACCACTTGGCTTGCTGCCAACAAGCATCTTCTCTTTGTCCATCTATAACGGGTACTTCAGCAGCTTGTAGAGCTACAAATTGCTCCCGATTGCGCTGGGTATTACAGCCAAATAAGGCAATAGTAATGACACAAAGCCATAGCAGGCTTTGCACATTGCGTAAAATTAGTTTCATAAATCTATTGGAGTTGCTATACTCTATTTCTATTGATAAAAGTTTTAATATTGTTTTGTGGCTACTCTAATAAAAGCACCCGAAACCTTAAAGCATCAGGCGCCTTTATAGCAATCTATCGTTATGTTTTTTAGTCGATCAATTCAAAATCGGCTTCTTTCAACTCTGCGGAGTTGGTTCCTACAAAAATTTTGAATTGTCCAGCTTCGGCCCCAAACGACATGTCTCTACGATAAAAAGAAAAATCCTTTTTGGTGAGTTGAAACTGTACTTTTTTGCTTTCACCAGGTTTCAGCATAATTTTTCTAAATCCTTTGAGCTCTTTTACTGGTCGGGTTACACTCCCTATCAGGTCTCGGATGTACAATTGTACTACCTCTTCTCCAGCACGTTTTCCGGTGTTTTTTACCTCAATAGATACATTGAGCGTTCCGTTTACCTTCATTTGTTTCTTGTCTAGTACTATTTTGCCATACTTAAAAGTAGTATAGCTCAAGCCATAACCAAAGGGATACAAAGGCGTATTTTCTACATCACGGTATTTCGAAAGATATATTCTTTCGCTTTTGTGTTCTTTGTAATTGCCCTTATATAACCTTCCGGTATGTTTGTAATTATAATAAATTGGAATTTGACCTACATTGCGAGGAAAGGTTACGGGTAGTTTGCCTGAAGGGTTATAGTCGCCAAACAGTACTTCGGCCACCGCGTTTCCAGTTTGGGTACCCAAAGTCCAGGTTTCTACAATGGCAGGAATGTTTTTATCTTCCCAGCTAAGGCACATCGCCCGGCCATTGGTCAATAATAAAACGATGGGCTTACCCGTTGCGTGAATGGCCTTTAGTAACTCTAATTGTACTCCAGGCAAACCAATATTGGTTCGGGAAGCAGCTTCTCCGTTCATAACTGCGCTTTCGCCCAAGGTCATCACGACTACCTCGGCTTTTTTGGCAATTTTGATGGCTTCGGCAAACTTTGCCTTAGAGTCTGAATAAAAATCACAGCCCTCTGTTACGTATACTTTAGTGCTTTTTGATACTTTTCTCTGGATACCCTCCAATATAGAAATAGGCTCGTTGGACTTCGCAAAAAACGACCAGGTTCCATTCAATTCCTGCTTATTTTTGGCCAGTGGACCAATGAGCGCAATGCTGGCAATGTCTTTTTTAAGCGGTAAAAGATTTTTTTGATTCTTTAATAATACAATACACCTTTTGGCAATGTCTAGCGCACCTGCCAAATTTTCTTTAGACATCACCTCCTTTTTTTCCCGGGTAGCATCAGTGTATTTATAGGGATCCTCAAACAAGCCCAGTTTATGTTTGAGTTTCAGCACTCTGCGCACCGATTCGTCCAGTACTTTGGTGTTTACCCGACCAGATTTAATCAATCCAGGCAATACATCACGGTAAAGGTTGGCTTCCATATCCATATCGGTACCAGCCTCAATGGCCATTTTGGTCACCGCCTTGTCTGAACCGCCCACACCGTGTACTTGCATTTCTTTGATAGATTGCCAGTCGGATACAACCATTCCCTGAAATCCCCACTCTTTTCGCAAAATTTGATTCAGCAAAAATTCATTTCCAGTCGCAGGCACCCCATTCAATTCATTGAAAGAAGTCATCAAGGTGGCTACTCCTGCATCTACCGCAGCTTTGTAAGGAGGCAGATAAATTTCGCGTAACATACGCTCCGACATATCTACAGTAT
>DMXI01000388.1 GCA_003483885.1 Microscillaceae bacterium | reverse complement strand
CATGAAAAAACAAGCATTATTTTTAATCGTTTTTGGGCTTTTTTTTACCAAATCTAGCCTTGGTCAATCCCCTTCAGTCAAAGATAGTATTCACACTTTTTATGATAGTTTGTTTCACCATCTGGAAAGTCGTTTTTTGTACAAAGATCAGGTAAATTGGACTCAAGTAAAGCCTTACATCAAACAAAAAGCTTTACAAAGTCCGAGTTTTGCGGCATCGCTCAAAATCACGCCTCAACTGTTTGATACAATCGGCGGAGGGCATTTAAATCTTTTTTCCAAACAAGGTTACTTTAAAAGCACACTTGGGAAAAGACTCACTCAACAAGATTTCCATATTGAATTTCTCAAGAAATACGAACAAAGGCCACCTTTTGAAGTAAAGGTACTCAATAAGCACTATGGCTATGTCATGATTCCTGGCATGTTATTGATAAATATTTCACAGGATTCGCTCAATCGTAAAACCCAAGCCATGTATGATGCGATTATGCAAGTACAGCAAAATCATAAAATCAAAGGCTGGGTTATAGATTTACGGTTTAATATTGGTGGAAATGTGTACCCTATGTTAGCCGCCCTTTATCATTTATTGGGTGATACTGTAGTGTATAAACTACTGGATTTTAACCAAAAGCCCTTAAAACAAGGAGACCACACGCTCAAAAAAGGCGCTTTTTATTCGGGTCCCAAAATGGAAACCTTTGCCAAGGTAAGTGAAGCTCCTAATACCAACTTACCTGTGGCGCTTATTATTGGAAAGTTCACCAATAGTGCGGGTGAAATGACCGCATTGGCATTTAGAGGAAGAAAAAATACGGTTATGATTGGCGAAAATAGTTATGGCTCACTCACTTGCAATGATATGGTGGAACTGCCTTATGGAGTAAAAATCACGCTTACGACGAGTTATGCAGCAGATCAGCATAGTGTATATACAAAAGAGATTCAGCCCACCATCCACGTAATTAAACAGGCCAATTTTCAGGATTTGACAAAGGATCAAAATGTTATAGAAGGCATTAAGTTCATTGATACTCAATATAAAAAATAAACCAAGAGGTTATATGCCAATACAAGCCACATCAAAAATAGGACAGTAAAATTTCAAGAACACTCCATTAAAATCAACCATATCATGAAAAACATATTAAATAATATCAGAAAATGGACATTGGCCTTCACGCTTACTTTATCAGCGGGTTTGATACATGCTCAAACCTTTGAAATACCTTTGAGGCGAGGAACTCTCGAGATCAAAGAGGTAGTGGGTAATATTCACCTCGAGGCTTATGATGGATCAGAAATTATCATCAAAGGTAAAGGAGGCTATCGAATGCCTCCTGAGCAATCTCAGGGTTTAACCTCACTTCGTAGCATGCATGACAATACACGATTAGGACTCCATTATCGTAAAACAGGCAATATCATCACCCTGCAAACTGTCAAAGGAACTAATCGTAAAGGCTATACCCTCAAAGTACCTCGCTTAGTAAAATTAAAGATTAATAATTTCACTAATCGGTGTAGAAAAATTAAAGTAAGTAACTTTAGTAGTGAAGTAGATATTACTACTCGCTACGCTCAAGTTGAATTAAACAACCTTAAAGGCAAAGTACGAGTGTACACTCGTCACGGAGTGGTGAAAGCTCAATTTGAGCAAATTAATGGCAATACAAGCATTGCTTCTCGCCACGGAAGTGTTGACATCACTCTGCCAGAACAAGTAAAAACTGACTTGACAGCCAGTACTTATTTTGGGGAAATTTATACCAATCTAGACATACCAATTGACAAGCTAGGAGTGTCAAACAATCCCGAAATAAACATAAAACTCAATGGTGGGGGCAGATGGTTAAGGTTGAACTCTCGTCATTCAAATGTATATATCCGCTCCAAATAAAACACAAGGGTAACAGTTAGTTTTTTTCAAAATCAATTCTGTCTGTCGGTTTTTTAAGAATTTGACAGACAGGTTGTTCAATTCGGCCATTGCTAAGCCCTTCTATCTTCTGCGTGGTTTTAGTAAGATATAAAACCTAAAACTTGATAGAGAGTCACATTGACTTAGCACATTCCTAAAAACAAAATCAATGACTCAGATTACGATAGGTATCCTAAGCAGTATACCAGCATTAATGATCATACGCTCATTATTGCTCTTGTATAAAAACAAGAGTGATCGCAAAGCGATATACTCCTCTAAAAAAAGCATATCAAAAATGCCATTAGTGAACCCAGCAAATTTTCTAACTCAGGAACAATATTTTACTCAAGAGGAACTACAAGTCTGGAAAACTAAGCTGGAAGAAATTATGGCTGTTTCCAGGCCTTATTTAAATCCTACTTTGACATTGGCAGATTTAGCGAAAGCTCTTCAAACTAATGACATAACAACCTCTCGTGTTATTTATGAAGGTTTTCAGCTTTGCTTTTATGATTTTATCAATGCCTATCGCATTGATTACTTAGTGCAATTAAGTAAAAATAAAAACTATCAACACTATACAACTTTAGGCCTGGCCTACGAAGCTGGTTTCAATGCTAAAAGTACTTTTTACAGAGTATTTAAGAAACATAAAAAAACAACACCTGCTGTATATTTAAAATTTATACGCGAGCGTCAATCAAGGTAATCAGTATCTCTTACAGGTAAGGTTTAGGATTCATTCCCTTTTTCTTCAAAAAATAGACAGTGAAACCAGCTTAAATGTAATTTTAATGTTAATCCTCTGGGTTTTGAGCTACAAAACTTATGAAATTGATAACTTTAATTCATCTACAAATATCAAGTTCTCTAAACCTACCCACAAGCCATGATTCAAACCACTCAATCATTGATTTCTCACCTTTCCTGTGCCAAATGCGAAACCAAATATCCCCATGATCAATTACAAACTTTTGCTACTTGTTGTAACCAACCTTTGGTTGCTCATTACGCAAGGGGGCCAGTGCCAAAACCTGACGATTTGGCTAAAAGAGAAACTTCTATGTGGCGTTATACCGAAATGCTTCCTCTACTTGACCAAAACAATAGGGTTTCTCTGGGCGAAGGAATGACTCCAATTATTCCATTAAAAAAACTAGCAAAAGAAGCGAATATTGAGCACTTGTATTTAAAAGATGAAGGCCTCAATCCAACAGGTTCATTCAAGGCTAGAGGATTAAGTATGGCTATCTCTAAAGCAAAAGAACTAGGAGTTACAGAATGTATAATACCGACTGCCGGTAATGCCGGAGGTGCTTTGAGTGCTTACTGTGCCGTAGCAGGCATCAAAGCTACTATTGTAATGCCTCGAAAGACTCCTTTAATATTTCAGCAAGAATGTCAGTTTTATGGGGCCAAGCTTATACTGGTAGATGGCCTCATTGATGAATGTGGAAAATTGGCGCACCAAATCACTCAAGATTCTGGGGCATTCAATGTATCTACGCTCAAAGAACCTTATCGCTTAGAAGGCAAAAAAACAATGGGGTACGAAATCGCTGAACAGATGAATTGGCAATTGCCCGATGTCATATTGTACCCTACTGGTGGAGGTACTGGGTTATTAGGCATTTGGAAGGCTTTTCAAGAAATGCGTACGCTCGGTTGGCTCACCGACCAACCATTGCCCAAAATGATTGCGGTACAAACAGCTAATTGCTCACCAATTGTAGATTTAATGAATGGTATAGATTCACCACCCCAAAGCTATACCATGTCTATTGCCAATGGGTTATCGGTTCCAGTAGCTTTTGGCAAAGATATGATTATGCAGGTACTGCGGGCTTCTAATGGAGGAGCTATGAAAGTAACTGAGGAAGAGATTAAACAAGGAGTTTACGAAATTTCTGCCAAAGAAGGCATCCTAATATCGCCAGAAGGAGCCGCTATTTGGCAAGCATTACGAAGGCTGGCAAAAGCCCAAAAAGTATTGCCTCACGAACGTATTTTGTTGCTCAATACTGGTAGTGGCTATAAGTACCTGGAAAATTTAAATTAATATGCCCCCTCAAGCAACTAAAAAACCCTGATTATTTCTATGATAATCAGGGTTTAAAATCTATTTCTAAAAACTATTTTTTGCTTTAATTTTTTTCTTGATCAATCGGGAAGTTATCCTTTGAGAATGGCTCTTGAAATTACCACCTTTTGAATTTCAGAAGTACCTTCGCCAATGGTACACAACTTAGCATCGCGGTAAAACTTCTCTACTGGGAAATCTTTTACATAACCATAACCTCCCAAAATTTGAACGGCATCGTTGGCGACTCTTACGGCTACCTCAGAAGAATAGTATTTAGACATGGCCGACTCTTTACTTACCTTCTTGCCTGCATCTTTTAGATCAGAAGCACGATCAGTTAATAATTTGGCAGCATCGATTTCAGTAGCCATATCTGCCAGTTTGAATGAAATTCCCTGGAAAGAAGCAATTGGCTTTCCAAACTGCTCTCTTTCTTTAGCATAGTTCAATGCCGCTTCGTAGGCTCCTTCGGCAATTCCAATAGATAATGCCGAAATAGAAATACGACCTCCATCTAAAATAGCCAACGCCTGACGGAAACCATCTCCTACGTTGCCCAATATATTTTCTTTAGGAATACGACAATTGTCAAAAATCATTTCTGCGGTTTCAGAAGCACGCATTCCTAATTTACTTTCTTTTTTTCCTCCCGAAAATCCAGGAGTTCCTCTTTCTACTACAAACGCTGAGGCATTGCCCGAAACATTAGGCTCGCCAGTACGTGCCACTACAACGGCTACATTTCCAGAAATACCGTGTGTAATAAAGTTTTTAGCACCGTTCAACACCCACTCATCACCCTCTAATACAGCAGTAGTACGCATGTTGCCTGCATCTGAGCCAGTGTTGGGTTCGGTAAGCCCCCAAGCTCCAATCCATTCGCCAGTGGCCAATTTGGGCAACCACTTGGCTTTTTGCTCATCATTAGCAAATTGTAATATATGATTTGTACACAACGAATTGTGTGCGGCCAAAGAAAGGCCAATTGAACTATCAATTTTAGATAATGCAACGATCGCAGCTACATATTCTTTGTATCCCAATCCGGCACCGTTATATTTTTCGGGTACCAACATACCCATTAATCCTAAGTCACCTAATTGTTTAAACAGCTCGCGGGGAAAAGTCTGGT
>DMXI01000601.1 GCA_003483885.1 Microscillaceae bacterium | reverse complement strand
AAAAATCAAGTTAAGCACAGAGATTAAGTTGACGCCAATGCGACTCGTCGGGGCGAGTGGTAACTATCCAAGGGCCTCTGGCCCGTTTTAGATGTACGGATTTACTCAAAGGTTTGGAATAAGTAACATTGTTTTAATCAAATGAACTGGTCAATCCTTGTTGAGGTTTAAATGAAACAACCTCAACAAGGATCAAGTGCTCTATTTTCAATGAAATATCGTGATGAGCCTCTTTACTGTAAACTTTTGGCAATTCTTGAAGCTACCTGATTGGCTTGGGTAAAAATTCCTTCATGACCCGCTCCTTCAATCAATAAAAGTTGCTCGTGGTTTAAAACCTGACGTATTTCATGAATCGATGCTTTGAAAAGTGGCAGAGATTGGCGACCGTGCAACAGGATGATTTTACCCTTGTGTTGATTTAATTGAGCAATATTGAGCCTGAATCGTTGTTGGTCCTTGAGCTGATCCAGAAACGTAAGATAGTTTGAAGTCATCGCCGAACGACCTCTTTTATCCATAATATGATGCCAGCTTCCCGCTCCAAAAGCAATATTTTCTATAAATAGCTTTACTCCATCTTCAATGGCACCCTTTTCCAGGGAGTTTTTAGCCTGAGCAATGGTTTGGGTTGCTTTGGTTACTCCCTGTTGGTATTGAGGCTTGTTGATCAATAAACCAAACACCGGAGGCTCATATAAAAATAAATTAGCTACCATAGCAGGATGAGTATTGGTGAGTTTGATAGCAATGTTTGCTCCATAGGAGTGGCCGACAATATGGGCAGATTTGTAGCCTAATTTTTTGATGAGTTTGACTACATCTTGGGCATCTTGTACAATAGAACCTGGTTGCTGGTTGGTAAGCACCGAAGAACTATGACCTCTTAAATCAAAGAGGATAATTGGCTTGGTGGTTTTTTGGGCCAGTAGAGCCGCCAGCGTGATTAAAGAGTGGTGGTCATCGAGGGTTCCGTGGATCAATACCAGAGGAGTACCTTTGCCTTTATAATGTCGGGTGGCCAACTGGGTAGTTTTGATATCTACCAACACCAGCGGAGCCTTTTCTTTGAATGCATTGATGTATTGTTGAGAAAGTGATAAAGTGTTTGCGCGTTCCTGGGCATAAGTTTGGAACAAAACGACCAACAGAAGGCCTATGCTTAGTTTTAATTTTTTGTATTGCATATGTATTACTGTTTTGAACATAATTATTTGTTTATGTTACAAAACTAGCGGATAGGGCCAGGGATGCGTAGCACAAATCGGGATGTTATATGGACAAATCGGTAATGAACTGACGAATACTTTTGCCCGTGTACTTTTTGAAAAATCTTGAAAAATAAGAAGGGTCTGAAAACCCCAAATCGTAAGCGAGTTCTTTGACCGATATAGGGGAATACAATAAGCGGCGTTGTGCTTCGATGACTAAAAGGGAAGCTAAATATTGTTTGGGGGATTGTTGGGTAGACTTTTTTACAATTTTGTATAAAAGGCTGGACGAAATTCCTAACTCCTGGGCTACTTGCTCGATGGAAAGTTCAAAAGTAAGATTTTGATAAATATATTCCTTAAAGTCCATAAAATGGCCAATTTCCTGAGTATTGAGTGATTGCGATACATCACTGAAATAAGCCAGGTTGAATTCTTCTAGCAGCACATTTAAATAAGATAAACTCAACGATGGAGTCGTTTGATGGCTTTGTTGTAGCTCGAGCAAAGTTTTAAATATCAGGTGAATTCTTGAGCTGGTATTGTTTGAGAATCTGATCTGATTGGTATGGAAAGGATTGCCTAGAAAAGCAAAATGTTCTTTGAGCAAGAATTGTTTGTGCTCCTCGAAATACAACTTAAAAAAGACGTTTTCTGCTGCCTCTCTTTGTGGAGAGTGTACTTGATTGGGACAGATAAATAGCAGTTCCCCATCTAAGATTTCCAGGTGGTTTAAATCTATTTGATGGGCGCTTTTTCCTTTGACTAGGTAATAAAAATAATAATGGTTAGAGATATGAGGCTGGTCGAGTAATTCCTGGGTAGAGGCGTCATAAAAAGATTGCGCCTGGGAACACACCCGAAACTGAAATTCTGGAGAATCATAGTTTTGTAATATTTTGTTGACAGTGAGCATGCCCTTAGTTTCAAGTTAAAACACTAGAGAAGTTAATCATACCTTGGAGCATATACAAGCATTTATTCTACCTCATTGAAAGGGAGAATAAAATCATAAGTAGGTTTGAGTATCCATTGACCTTTTGCGTCCATAATCCCTGATTTGGTTTTTACCCGATTCCCATCTTTTTCAACAATATAACTAATGCAAAATCTATTGTAGGGAGCAGCTTCTATTTTCGAGAAATTAGGATGAGAAACAATGACTTTACTCGCTGTAAATAACGTTTTATGACCACTTTTTTCGCTTTTTCCTACAAAAAATCCATTGCCTAAATAATGAATGCTATGATACCGACCTGGAGCAATATAAGTCTCTCCATTTTCATTAAAAACCCCTGTACCTTGCTTACTACTACGGATGACTAATGGCTGTTGATTGACAACAATGGTGGTACCTTTTATCGAAAGCAGTTGCCCATTTTTATCTACGGCATTGTAGCGGTCGTTTGAGTGGGGAGTAGAGGTAGGTAGGCGATTGCCATTGTTATCAGTAAGGATGATTCCTGAGCCAGGGACTTCGCGAAACTGAATATGGGCAAGGCCATTTTTGAAAGGCTGGGCGTATTTAAACTGAAAATCGACGATTACCTTTCCTTGGCTATTAATATACCCATACTTGAGTTTTTTCTCGCTTTCCTTGCGCATTTGTTGCAAAAATGCGATAAACTCAGGGTTTTTGAAGAGGCTATCCACTTCCTTTTTACTGGATTTAGGAAATCGTCTTTTGTGTATTTGTTTAAGAGAGTCAATTTGTTGTAGCGTATAAGCTGGCTTAGTATGCGTAGTGATATACTTGGCTACTGCGGCAAAACCCTCAGAAAAATCATTGGCAGCATCGAATTGTATAGGAATGGCAATTTTACCTGCTGTATTTATAAATCCGGTTTTTTGGTTTGATTCTACGCGGGCAAAGCCATTTTTAAATGGGTGAATGTCGTCGTAAATAGTATCTAATACCAATTTCCCGTGAGGATTTAATAACCCAAAACGACCATATTTTCCAGTGCGGAAGTATTTATTATTGTAATGAAACACAATGGAAAAACCTTGATGAAAGCTTTGCACCTCATTGAAACCAGGAGAGATTTTCATTTTTCCTTGTTTGTCAATAAATCCCCATTTTTTACCAACTTTTACGGCAGCCAATCCATTGGAAAAGGGCTTGGCGTTTTCGTATTGAAAGTCAATGATTACTTTACCTTGTTTATTAATAAAGCCATACTTACCGTGAAGTTTTACTAGAGCTAAACCTTCGGTAAATGCACGGGCATCTTCGTATTTCAAGGGGATGATTGCTTTCCCTGTTTTGCTCCAAAATCCCCATTTTCCACTTTTTTTTTCATGATTAACTTCTTTACCTCCCTTATTAAGAGCAATCAAGCCTTCTGAAAACAACCTGGCATTGTCAAATTCGACGGGGATGACTGGATTGCCTTGAGGATCAATAAACCCAATCTTTCCTTGGTGTAGGGTATAAGCTAAAAAGGTTTTTTGAGAGGATTGGGCACTGATAAGTGGGCTAATTAAAGCAAAGATAAAAATCCAGAAAAATGATTTCATGAGATATCATAAGTAAAGTTTGAACCTTACAAAGATACAAAATCAATTAGTTGCTCCATAAGCAGGAAACAACTAATTGATACAAAAGGTGTTTAAGGTTTTAGTCAAACCCTCCAGAAACGGCGATTTTTTGCCCAGTAATCCAAAAGGCTTCATCAGACGCCAAAAATGCGACTACCTTGGCAATATCTTCGGGCTGTCCTATTCGGCCCAATGGAGTATTGCTTACAATGAAGCTTTCCATATCGGTGCCCGCCACTTGGTTGCCTTGTGTTTGGGTTGGACCCGGCAAAATGGCATTTACGCGAATTTTTTTAGCACCTAATTCTTTAGATAGCACCCTGGTAATAGCATCTACCGCACTTTTGCTGGCAGAATAAATCATAGAGGCAGGCGTTGCCTTAATACTGGCTACTGAACCAATGTTGATGATACTCCCTCCCTGGCTATTGAAATATTGAATAGCGGCTTGGCTGGTGAGCATAATACTTAACACATTATGATCAAACTGACGGCGGTATTCTGCTTCTGTAAAGGCTTCCAGGGGTTCAAATTGATAAACCCCGGCGTTGTTCACCAGCACATCTAATTTACCAAAAGCTTGGGTAGCTTGCTGTAACAATTGCTCAACATTTTTGGATTGGGTAACATTGGCTTGAATAGCGAGGGCCTTGCCGCCTTTTTGAGTGATGCGTTCTACTACAGCAGTCGCACCTGATTGGTCAGTATGGTAATTCACCACTACTTGGGCGCCTTTCTGGGCGATGGTTTCAGCTATAGCGGCTCCAATGCCTTTAGAAGCTCCAGTAACCACTACAACTTTATTTTCTAAGGTATTCATTTTTCTAAGGTTTGGTAATAAGGCCAAAACTAGAGCAATGAAAAATGGAAAAGTTTGCGCTTTAGCAAAAAATCAGGAGTGGGCTCTGATGCGACTAAGGGTGTAAGGAGAAATGCCGAGATATTGCGCAATATGATTTTGTGAAACTTGTTGTATGATAGCAGGATGGCGCAATCGCAATTTTTGGTAACGGGTGACCGCATCATCTATCAGCATTTCGCTTTTTAAGCGATGTTTTTCCAGCAAAGCTTTTTCTTTTAAATGGCTAATAATTTTTGAGAAATTAGCCACCTCGTTTTCAAACAAATCAAAATGCTTTTTGTCAATGGTGACTACAGTGCAGGGAGTGAGGGTCACAATGTTTTCTTCTGAAAAAGTTTGTTGAGTGAAGCTTTCTAAATCGACCGCAAAGTGTCCTTCGGTTATAAAGTAAGGAATAAAATCTTGGCCTTGAGCATTGGTTCGCACTACTTTGAAAATACCTTCTGATACAAACCCGATTTTTTTGCAAATGCTACCGTAGGCAGAATACTGCGCTCTTTTTTGCAAAGATTGCACCTGCGAAAGCTGATGAATTAGCGCTACTTCTTTGGATGAAATAGGTAATATGGAGGTAAAAAGATGAATGAGTTTGTCGAGGTGATGGCTCATATTTTATATGAATTAGGAAAAGTTAGTACTTACCCGGCTTTTTTGAGCAAATATAAGTAGATTTTCATACTACTAGACATTTTTCGTTTGTGGAGACACAAACGAAGGCGGCCGTGCCGTTGGCCCAATGCTGTTTCCTTAACACTTTTCGAGTCCATATTGCGAGTCGAGAGAGTCTCCTCCTGAGAGCAGGAGGACTAAGGTGGTATGCTACGAGATTAACAAAACACCCTTAAGGAAACAGCATTGGCCGTTGGCCATGTCCTCACGGCCAACTTTAGCCAAAATGTCTAGTAGTATGGTAGATTTTATATGACCTATTATATCCTGAAAAGAAGAAGCCTGTTCAAAAGCAATTGAACAGGCAAATGGTGTGATTTTGTATAGAAAATAAATTCTAAACAGTTTCTTGTTGAAGAAACTCGCCCAGACGATCAAAAACCGAAGCCCAGCCATTGTAAAAGCCCATTTTCGATTGCTGCTGGCAGTACTCCACAGTAGGATGCACCACATTGAAAGTAAATTTGGTTTGGTCGCCATCAGCCTCAAACAATGCCTGAATCTCGACCCCTTCGGTCATTGGTTTAAAATCTGCCGTAGAAATAACCTTCTTGAGTTCCTCTATTTCCAGATACTTGCCTTCTGAGATAAATGTCTTGCCATCGGGCATTTGCATACTGTATTTCCATTGGCCACCTACTCGAAAGTCGTGCTCAATCACGGTGGTTTGCATTCCTTTGGGGCCCCACCACTGGGCAATGTGATCCGATTGAGTCCAGGCTTCCCATACCAGTTGCAAGGGCGCATTGAAGGTTCTTTTCAGGGACAAGGTCCGATCGTTTGGTTGGTTTTGGTTATTCATCTTCTTTTTGATTTGTTTTTAATTGGTTTGTGTTTATTGATTTATTTTCTGTGGGTGTTGCGGCTTTTTTGTCTTGCAATTCGTTCAAATATTCCTCAAAAGAATCCAGTCGTGCTTCCCACAGTTTTCGATACTGATCTATCCACATAAAAGCTGGAATGAGGCTACTAGGCTGGATTTGGCAAAACCGTTCTCTGCCTTGTTGATGAATGCTCACAATACCGCATTCTTCCAAAATTTTGAGATGCTTGGATACTGCTGGTCGGCTAATGTCAAATTTCTCGGCTACCGCATTGACCGTAAGGGGAGCTTCGGCCAATACCTGAATAATTTCTCGGCGAATAGGGTCGGCTATAGCTTGAAAAACATCTCTTCTCATATTTGGGAATATTTTGTGTAACCGTTTGGTTACAAATATAAGCGTAACTAATCGGTTACGCAAATCGAAAAGTAAAAAAATTTTAGAATCAACCTGAGCACGACTGAATTGATAAGGCTTAAGCAAAGTATAGGTATTCATTGCCCGATTACTACAATCAGGCGAGTAAAAAATGAGCGGTGGTAATGATAGGTGAATAGAAAATATTTTAAAAGAGCGTAGGAGGGGTGCCTGCTATATCAATATTGAATTTGTCTTTCAGTAAAATACGCAATGCTGCCAGGTCTTTGATCATAGTGGTGGTTTTTACGCCATTGTTAGTCGCAATGTGTTGTTGGTTGATGATAGAATGACGCCCCGATTGGTGAGGAAGCGTGCAGATGAGGTTTTGTACAAAATGAGAATCGGGTGAATGCTGTTTGAATTCAAATTGAGCGTCAAAATCAGTCAGTGCCTGGGAGGTGAGCGAAAACTGGTATCGGTTGGTAAAAGTGCGGCCATCGGTTGATTCTGATAAAAGGTAATGATCGGTCTTGATTTGTTCTATTTTGAAATATTTAAACCAATCCTGGACGACTTGTCGGTCGGTAATTTTGAGGGGAGCAATAAACAAATCACCGTAGCCCACATCCAACAACCAGCGGTCATTTTTTAGCGCTACCAAGATAGACATATGATCGTACTCGGGGCCTAGCCTGCCTTCGCGATCGTAAATTCTTGAAGAAAGTAAATGAGCTTTGAAGCCCAGATGGACAAGCAAACGATAAAAAAGATAGTTGAGTTCATAACAAAACCCTCCTCGGTGGCGATTGACTACTTTGTCGTAAATGGCTTCAAAGTTGAGCGCAAATGGGATATTGCAATGAATATCCAATACCTCAAACGGCACGGTGAGTACGTGCTGTTGGTGCAGGGTAATGAGTGTTTCCTGATCGATATAGATGGGGATGTCTGAGCACCCGATTCGTTTGAGGTATTGTAGCCACATATAAAAGCGTTTGGGTAAAACGAATAGAAAGAAAGCTAAAATATATAAATCAGCCCAAAAAACAGGCGTGGCCTTGTATAAAAAGCTAGGAAGGATCGTTACTGGTCTAGCGCAGTGCTAATCGCGGCTGGTGGGCTGTTTTTTCGGTTTTTATGCCTTTTACCAGCAACCAAATGGCAAAGCTTAGCTCACCCACTACCACTACTGCCAGTAAACCCATCGCTACATAGCCTGGGATGGTTGGATTGCCAAAACAAATTTTATTGAAGGCCTCTAAAATGTACCCAAAGCTACCGATGAACAACAAATAACCGATCCAGGTGGGGTGCTGTACTGAGCGGATCACCAATAAGCCCATCAATACCAGGTGTAAGCCAAAAAAGAAGCCCCACATCAAAATACCGTATTCGTGGACATCAAATAAGAGCTGTACCAGAGCCGCGGTTTCCTCGGAGGTAAACATTTTTTGCATGGCGGTATTTTTCAGGAGTAGGAGCGGGGTAAGGTATACCAATAGGTTGATGGCCATAATAAAAATCATTGTAAAACGGGCTACTGTTGCAATCATCGCCTGGGTTTTGTGGACTTTGCTAAAGATTTGGTACAACAAGGAGGTAAGTACGAGCTCGAGAAAACATACCAAAATATCGAGGGTAACCCCGCTCAAAAACAAGGTTTGGTTGGCCTGTAGATTGAGCATAGTTTGGGTGGCGGTTTTGCCCATAATTACACTGGGTACATAGGCAATGCTAAAAAAGCCCGTAAATGCAATGAGGAGGTACAATAGCCCGGCAAGTTGTCCCGTCTTTTGTGGATTGCCTTGAGTCAATAGATGCGTTTTCATAAAGTATTTATTTGAGGTTTTTTGAATAAGCGTATTTTTTAATTGTAGGACAAAGCTAGGGCAACGGTGCGGTTAGAGCGTTCGGGATTGTAGAGGAGAGGTTCGGATATGTAATCTAGAACCAACTCTGCAAGGTAAAACAAGCGAGGAAATTTGGGAGCCACTGAAAAAAGACGTTCATTTGGATAAATCCTGGGGGCTACCCCCTACCTTGTTCTTTGACTTCCTGGAAAAAATATTGAATGGTAGCTTTACCAAAAGTCGTCGGGCCAGTAGAGTCCAGGCTTTGTAAACCTTAAAAAAAGCAGACTATACTTGTAATGTTTTGATTATTAAGTGTTTACGAAGTCGTCGCACTCCAGGCCAAATCGTATTATTCAAGCCCGACGACTTTTATCAAAAATTACCTGCCGTGAAAAGCCCTCCTACACCATCTATCAGGTGTTTTGGAGCATAATTTCCACGGACTTTAATCGCACCATGTAGGAATTGAAATACAAAAGACCGATGCAAGCGAGAAAATAACTTTCGCAACTTTAATCGCACCATGTAGGAATTGAAATCTTGGACCTCAGTTGCGTACTTCTCATATGTACTATACTTTAATCGCACCATGTAGGAATTGAAATGCCTTTTCTGCCCGCCTTCCCCCAAATGACAGCTCTACTTTAATCGTACCATGTAGGAATTGAAATGCATATGCACACATCTCCTCCAAACTAAAACCTTCCTCATACCTTAATCGCACCATGTAGGAATTGAAATCAGTGAAGCGGCTTTGCACACGCGCATAACCTTTTTACCTTAATCGCACCATGTAGGAATTGAAATTTGGCTGATACTGGTAAGTAGGCACTGACACAGGTTACCTTAATCGCACCATATAGGAATTGAAATGCGATTTTTGCGGCATCCCATTGCAGGCTATCAGCAAATCTTAATCGCACCATGTAGGAATTGAAATACTATTTTATCAAATAGATGGTCACGCTTTTGAGATCTTAATCGCACCATATAGGAATTGAAATTAGAGAACCTCTGAATTACTGAGAATTGGAGAATAAATCTTAATCGCACCATGTCGGAATTGAAATTGATCTCTACAAAGCTCTCGGAATTCGAGTTTGATTACTTTAATCGCACCATGTAGGAATTGAAATAAGTGTGAGGGTAGGAAATGAAAAAAAAAATGAAAAACCTTAATTGCACCATGTAGGAATTGAAATTTATTTGGGATAGCGGTTATATTGGCGTTTTGTACTAACTTTAATCGCATCATGCAGGAATTGAAATTTCAATTTGATGCACCTCTCAAATACTTCTCCCCTTACTTTAATCGCACCATGTAGGAATTGAAAGTGTTATTGCGGTAATGAAAGCCGAAGGGTACGACGTAATTTCAATTCCTACATGGTGCGATTAAAGCAAAAGTGGTTATCTTGGATCAGTTAAGATTT
>DMXI01000239.1 GCA_003483885.1 Microscillaceae bacterium | reverse complement strand
TATTTTGTTGTTGCTAAAATTTACTCCATTACGCCGAAACTGATCAAACATTCACTCGTACCTCGTTCAGTGATCAGTTTTCACGGCTTCATTTCGAAAATTTCTTAACGCCAACAAAATAAGGCGAAAATCAAGCCTATATTTTTCAAGATAGTACCCTGCCAATGCTCAATGCTGTTTCCTTAACACTTTTCGAGTCCATATTGCGAGTCGAGAGAGTCTCCTCCTGAGAGCAGGAGGACTAAGGTGGTATGCTACGAGATTAACAAAACACCCTTAAGGAAACAGCATTGTGCCAATGCTCCATCCTCCCATTCTGTCCACCTACCCGCGAGCAAAGCAACGATAAAACTTCACTCAAGTAATATTTTTATAGACTTTACTTAGGTAACGACTTAAAACATAATTTCCTGGAACACTTGAAAGAAGTGATTGAGAGAAAAGAGGGACTTTTGTTAGAGGGAGATTAAGAATCTGAGAAAAGGACAAAAGAAAAAAGCACCTGAAAGTCAGATGCTTTTTTACCAAAAAATATTGAGGGAATTATAATCTTATATATCTTTAACTGAACTATTTTCTTGTCTTTATTAATAGTACATTTCACCTCCACAATCTCTCCCCCCTTTTTGGTAAAAAAATATTTTTTTTGAGTGGTTGCTAGTAAAGTGTTGATAATCAGTGATTTATTTTGAGAATAATTTACTAAGCAATTTCTTTTTTTAGCACGATGAGTCGATTGATAGTCAGGGTAATAAATACAATCAGGAAAATTTGAGGAGTATTGGGAGGGAGGTTTACCTGAGTAGCCAACCCTGGAATCTGGAAAGACAGATGACTACCGAGAATAAATACAAAGACTAAAATAGTAGTGAGTCCCCCAATCAATGCAACCAAATGCCAAACCAAAAACCGGATAGGCTTTTCTTGAGCTATGCGATTCATGAGCAAATCAGTGAAGTCATCAGAAGTAGTCAACCCACTTTGTTTAATAAGTTCTTGAGTACGGTCTTTTTTCATAAGAGATGTTTTTTTTCGTTTCCGAGTAATTTGTCCAACATGGCTTGAAAGCTTTTCCTGGCCCTATGCAATAGTACCTTTATATTGGCGGTAGTCATTTGGGTGACTTTGGCAATTTCAGGAATTTTAAGCTCACCCAAGTAATGCAGTTTAAGCACCAAGGCTTCTTTGGGTTTCATTTGATCCAGCACTTGGTTGATAATTATTTTTCTTTCCTCGTCACGCAATAGATCAAAAGTTTGTGCATCTACCGAGGTATTGGGTAAAGCTACTCCTTCTAAAGGCACTGAGGCTTGCTTTTTTTGCTTTTCTAATGCCGAATAGCAAGTATTGATCACAATGCGGTAAAACCAAGTAGAAAATGCAGCTTTGAAATGAAACTTGTGTAAATTTTTAAACGCTTTTACAAAAGCATCCTGCAACACATCTTCCGCTTCTGCTGGATTTTTGATGATAGAGCAAGCCAAAGAGTACGCAATGTCTTTGTAGCGCTCTACCAAAATCCGAAACGAAGCAGTCTCCCCCTGGATAATGTTCTTAATTAGCTCAGCCTCACTATCTTCTCTACTTATTTTCAAATTTGTTACGAATAAAGTGGGCCAAAATCAAACCCAAGCCACCAAAAACTAATAAAGTAGCATAAGTCAATAAGTTCAATGTTTTGGGAGGGAGGTTGAGTGTGCTAATGAGCGAAGAAACCGCCAGCCCCAACCCAATACAAATAATAATACAGCCTACATCCAGGTAGCGATACCTATTGCGGCTTGTAGGGTCACCACCTTTATCGATGATGGCTTTTTTTGCCAAGTAATTGTATTTGGCAATGATAAAAATAATTAAAATAGCGGCACTCAAAGGTGCCACTACCATCACTATATCTTCTAAGTGTTTCAAAAGATTATAATTTTTAGTTGAACTTGTTTAGGGTTGTCAAAATTCATCCCCAAGAAATTTACCTAGTAAATCATAAAATGCCTCCATTTTATCTGAATTAGTGAATAATACCAATCCATACCCTTTGTCTTTATAAAAGTGGCAATACGACTGGAAATCGTGGTTATTACCTGTATGTAAATAGCGCATCCCATGAGCAGTGGGCTTACGGGCAAAACCAAGGCCCCATCCGGTTTGCCCAGTTTCTCTTATTTTATGCTTTGCCGGAAACTTGTTTTGCTCTTTGAGCATTGCCTGCGCTGATGTTTTGCTTAAATGTTGGCTATCCATCATCTCAATCAGAAACTTGGCATAATCCTGTGCCTCCGTGTGTAAGCTATAACCCGCTCCAAAAGATTTTCCACTGTGAGCAGCATTGGTGGGTTTGTTTTTCATATGCCCAGTAGCTTTGCGCTCTGCGGTATATTTATTCCAGGTAAAGAAAGTATTGGTAAGATTGAGTGGCTTGGCTACTTCTTCCTGAAAAACCGAATCAAGCCTAGCTCTCCAGCCTACTTTTAACTGAGTGCCTATAGCGGCAGCCAAATATTGGTAAGCCTCTCCCGAATAAGTAAAGCCCTGGCCTGGAGTGTGGGCAAGTTGAATGATTTTACCTCGGCTCCAGTTAGGAAAGCCCGTAGTATGAGCCAATATCATTCGAGGAGTAATGAGCTTATACTTGGTTTGTGAAGCACTGTCAATGGCCGGATGAGATAAATATTCGTGCATAGGCTTATCCAAATCTAAGATGCCCTTGTCGGCCAATCGCATAGCAAAATAAGCAAATATGGGTTTAGAAAGCGAGGCGGCTTCAAACATTGTTTGTTGGTTTACCGCCACTTTAGTATCCATATTGGTGATACCAAATGCCCGGTGATACACCACTTTTTTATCATTGATCAGAGCAATAGATAAACCAGGCACCCCCGTTGACTTCATCGCTTTTTGGATGAATGCATCCAATTGTTGAGGGGTAATACGTTTCCCCTGAGGGGTAGCTATCGGCTTTTGAGCTACTGCCGAAGATTTTAGCTTACTGGTAAAGGTGGTCTTTTTTGCACAAGAGCTCATTATCCAAACAGATAAAAAAGCCGTGAGTTTAAACATGTAAGTTCTCATTTGCTTTTACTGAGTTATATGGTGAATAATTCAAGGCATCTCTAATAGATAAGTAATGGCCATCTTATTTTCTGGAGATGCTTTTAATGCTTTTGTGAATTCACGCCGCTTAGACCAGAGGTCTTCGAGAAAGGTTACAAAAAATGAAAAAAAATATTTGAAGGAAGTGAAAAAGGCAGTAAAGGTAGGGTTATAAAAAGAAAAAAGCACCTGAACATCAGATGCTTCTTTACCAAAAAATATTGAGGGAATTATAATCTTATATATCTTTAACTGAACTATTTTCTTGTCTTTATTAGTAGTACATTTAGCTACTTTAATCTCTCCCCCCTTTGGTAATTTTTTTGTTTTTTCTCGATATTAAGTTGAGAAAAAGAAAGAAGCACCTGATTTTCAGGCGCTTTTCTAAAAAATATTGAGGGAATTATAATCTTTAAATATTTTGCCTGATGGATAATTTCTTATCTCTTTGTTAGTAGTACATTTGGACTACTCAATCTCTCCCCCCTCAATCATTTTTTTTCAAAAAAATAAAAATACCTCATAAAAGTGTGGAATATCCTTAAGGATTGAGCAGATCAAAATGCTTTTTTGAGATAAGAAGCGTTAAGTCCAGAGAAGTCAAATGCCTCGTTACTACAATTCTCGTAATAAGAGTAGGTGATAAAATTATAACATCTACGAAGGTTGTTGGAGATAAATAAAAGTGAATTTTCTCTCACACTTGTTGAGGGCTTGCCCAGGGGCTGGTATATTTGCCGGAAGTTTTGACGCTTGGTCATAAGAGGACTGAAGTATTCATCTTGGGTAGTGGTAGCCAATGAAAAAAATAAACAGTGAAAAGTTATTAGATAAGCTTGGAGAGAACTATTCCCCGTTATCTATTGAATGCCGACAGGAATTAATTGCCCGTGTGAACAACCTCACACTACATAAGGGTGAAGTGGTGGTGCGAGAAGGCCAGTTTTCTGACAAGGCATATTTGATAGCCGAGGGGTGTTCAAGAGCCTATTATCTGAAAGATGGAAAAGATATTTCAGATTGGTTTGCTTTCGAAAATGAGTTTATGAGCTCCATTGTGAGTTTTTTTTGCAAAGAACCCAGCCCACACTACATCGAATTTATGGAAGACTCTCTAGTGATGGAGTTTTCAAGGGATACCATTGATCATTTGTGTGATCAACACCACGATTTTGAACGTCTGATTAGTAAAGTGGTAACCAAAACCATGTTGGGTTTACGAGAGAGGTTATCTTCTATACTGTTCAACAAAGCAGAAGAAAGGTATGCCCAGCTGATCCATACTCGCCCTGATATTACAAACAGAATGCCCCTCACCCACATAGCTTCTTATTTAGGCATTACGCTTGAAACGTTGAGCAGAATCAGAAACCCCAAAAACCGAATTTGATTTATATCAAATGAATCCTCATTGGTGCGGTTGATATTTGCATAAAAAAAGAATGCAAAAAATACTCATCATAAATGGACACCCCGACAAGGAAAGTTTCAATTTTGGACTTTCGGAATCTTATAAGAAAGGGGCAAAAAAAACGGATGCTGAAGTCAAGGAAATTCTTATTCGAGAATTGAATTTCAATCCCAATCTACAATTTGGCTATAGAAAACGGACCGAACTAGAACCAGACTTATTGGAAGCGCAAGATAAATTAAAATGGGCCAATCATTTGGTTTGGATTTATCCAGTTTGGTGGGGTTCACTTCCTGCCATCACCAAAGGTTTTATTGACAGAGTTTTTCTTCCTGGGTTTGCCTACGAGCATAGAGAAAACTCAGTGTGGTGGGATAAATTCTTCAAGAATAAATCAGCAAGAATCATCTGTACCTTAGACCAACCTGCCTGGTATTACAAATTGATTTATAGAAGCCCAAGTCACCATGCCATGAAGAGGTTAACCATGAACTTTATTGGCGTAAAAAAAGTCCGAATTACAACTATAGGACCTATACGACACTCTAAAGAAGCATTTAGAGCCAAGTGGTTAAAAAGGGTGGAAAAACTAGGGCAAACAAACAAATAATAATTAACAACAATACGAAATTATGCTAATAAGTGCTTTGAGTGTAGTGTGAAGCTATACACTGGGTTTTCTATGCACCTGTTAGCAATGACCATAAAAATCAAGAAAAATGAAAAAACTTGGAATAATCATAATCACCGCGATTTTAATTGGCTGTAATGCTAATAGTTCAAAGCGGGAAGCAAACAATGAAATAGCTTCTCAAAACGAAACGAAAACCGATACGCTCACCAAACACTTAAAGCCATTTAACCCTGCGTTGCCCACTATAGGCCTGCTTATTTTCAATGGAGTGCTACAGGGAGAAGTAATCGCCACCTCAGACGTTTTTGGGAAACCCAATAAAGATTTAAAGCAACTCTTTAATGTAATCACCATCGCAGAAACGAAAAAACCAATTACAACCGAAGAAGGGATGCATTTTGTCCCCGATTACACTTTTGATGATTGCCCTAAATTAACCGCTTTATTTGTTCCCAGTGGCTATGATATGTACGCCCAGGTTCGCAATAAAAAAATGGTAGCGTTCATCAAGAAGAAAAACGAAGAAACCAAGTATATCGTAAGCAATTGTGCCGGAGCACAACTTATTGGTGCATCAGGCATTGCTGACGGACATAAAATTGTTACTTATATAGGTGGAGGGAAAAAGCTACAGGAGCAGTATCCAAAGTTAAAAGTACAAGACGATAGCTTGGTAACTTTTGTTGAAGACGGAAAATTTAGTTCATCAAATGGAAACTTGACAAGCTATATATCTGCCCTGAATTTATTAGAAAAAATGACGAGTGCTGAACACAGAACATTTGTTGAACAATATTTATACATTGCTCGACTTCAAAACTGGAAAAAATAAGTATTAGGACTGTCTGATAATATATTTTAGACCAAATAATATTTTGATTTTAACCCTAGACCTGACGGGTAGGGTGTTCAGAATTAGGTGATTTCTTCCCCATGTTTTTATCAAAGAAGTTAAACATCAACCAAGCCCCTCCTAACCTCCCCAAGGGGAGGAACGTTACTCGCGATAGCTTCTCCGCGACGGTTTCTCCCCTTGGGGAGGGTAAGAGGGGCTTTTGATGGTATTTCACAACAGCCATTTTTATTATGGAACTCGAATGAGTACATTATTCTATCAACTGAGCCTTCTTTAATTTTTGAAACCCCCGTCTTGCAGGATTGTAAACTGTCAGGTCTAAAGCGCTTCAAATAGCTTTTTTCTTAAAGAAAATTCTTTAGCAATAAATTTATGAGACAGCCATTTCAAAACGTGTGATCGTTTTATTTACTTTTAATAAACTCGGTAAATACCTCAATGGTTACTTCATCGCCTAACAAGTTTTGTTTGAGGCCATAGTTTACCCCAAAATCTGAGCGCTTAATTTTAGTAGTAGCGGTAAATCCTCGGCGAAAACCAAAATTTGGAATATCGCGAGCCCCTAAATCTTTTACCTTAAAAGTAGCTGCTTTGGTAACTCCGCGAATAGTCAACATACCATCTACTAAAATATCCTTAGAGCCTTTCGCTTGTTTGAAATAAGAACTCTTGAAGGTCATTTCAGGGTATTTTTCTGCATCAAAAAAATCAGCTTTTTGTAAATGAGCATCTCTACGTTTGTTACCCGTGTTTACGCTGTTAACCTTTACCTTAAAAGTAAGTGACGCATTTTTTAGGTTTTCGGGAGTATACTGTAAAGCGCCTTCAAATTGGTCGAATCCACCCGTAAAAAGGGCAACCCCCAAGTGTTGGACTTTAAACCGAACAGAGGTGTGTAAATTGTCTAGCTTATAGGCATCTTGGGCAAAATTGACCTGTGATGCAAATAATAACGTGAATAAAATGAATGTGATTTTTTTCATGAATTGGATCGTTGTTTCCGAAGCCAATGTGACTTCTCGATTAAAACAAAAAAAGCAAGGCAATCGTTGGACTACCTTGCTTTTTGCTTGATATATTTATCTGAAAAATTACTTAGAAGTAAATTCCATATTGATTACTAACTTGATATCGCCTCCAATTTGTTCGTCGCCGTTTGGAGTCTTTTTACCTTTGCCATAGTTGATACCAAAATCGTAACGGTTGAAAGTACCTGTTGCTGTAAAACCAGTTTTGGTGCCATTTTTAGCCTTGAAAGTACTCATTTGCTTGGCTTCAAAAGTAAAAGGCTTGGTTACCCCTTTGATGGTAAGGTCGCCCATGATTTTATACTTATTCTTGCCAGTTTTTTTGAATTTTTTGCTTACAAAAGTAGCTTTTGGGCTTTTAGCAGCATCAAAAAAGTCTGGTGATTGTAAGTGACCATCTCTTCTTTTGTTGCCAGTATTTACTGAGCTAATATCAATGCTAGCAGTGAGTTTAGCACCTGCTAATTTGCCACCGTTAGACTCGATAGTAGCGTCAAACTTGCTAAAGCTACCGTTTACATAAGAAAGCCCCTGGTGCATTACTTGAAAGTTTACCCAAGAGTGGTAAGCATCGGCTTTCCAGGTTTGGGCAAAAGATACGCTCGCCATTAGGCCAAGCGCTGCGAAGGTTAAAAATACTTTTTTCATTTCAGTTGGATTGTTTGAGTGTATATTGGTGAAAACCCGTAAATTCTTTAATTGTTTTTAAATACAATGCAAATATATGTATCTACATTAAATGTAAAAACTTATTAACAAGCTTTTAACAAAATCGGTTTATTTTTGGTTGACAGGTACCTCCAGGTTAATGTATACATCGCCTGCAGGTAGTCCAAAATCCTTAGAAGAAACCGTCATTTTACCTTTGAATATGGCAGTTTTGTTTTTCTTCATAAATTCGAAAGGCACCTTAATTTCCTTGGTTTTTCCTTTCAGGGTGAGCTTTCCAGTGAGTTCAAACTTACCCTCTTTCTTCTCGATATTGGTAGACTCAAAAGTGATATAAGGATACTTGGTTACGTTGAGGTATTCATCGGACATAATGTCTCCTGCCTGGCCATCTTCTTTGGCAGTAACTGACTTGGCATCGATGCGCGCTTTGATGCTAGAGTTTGAAAGTTTAAGTGGATCAAATTTGATGGTAGCTTCTAAACCTGAGAAAGTACCTTCGGCTCCCGAGCCAGTTTCGTTGTAGGTAATCTTGGCCTTTTTGGTATTTACCTTCCAGGTAATCTGACTTTGCGCTTGAGCAAATAAACCAGTTACCAAAACAAGCGACAATAAAGGTGTAAATAGTTTTTTCATTGTTTTGAAATTTTTCAGAAATTCATGCAGTCACAAATGTAAACGTAATTTAAATGTATCTACATCTATTTTTACATAAAAAACTCCTTTCTAAAGGATTTGTTGCCCATTAACAAACCCTTAACAGGACAAAATGTAGCCTTGCCTCCTTACAATCCAACATTTGTAGAAAAGGCGCTTTTATTTGTCCGCAAAAATCTTGGATAGGTATAATTTCAACGATTGAGCGTTATTCCTGAGGTGAGGGATTCAAATTTTCAGCAAAGGTAAGCACAAAACCATTCAGGTCCTGAATTGAGAACTCTGTCATGCCATAGGCACTTTCGCGAAGTTCATTGACAATAGTTACCTTGTTTTGCAGGCGTTCGTACCATTCTTTTACCCCGGTAACCCTTACATAAAAACTCAAACCTCCTCCCAGAGACTGGTTTTGTAAGGGGGCAAATTCTTCCTTAATACTGGTCTCGGCCTGAAACATAAGTGCTACTCCCTCTACCGATACCATGGCCCAGTCATAAGGTGGATTAGCAGGCACGGAGTCTATGAGCTGAAAGCCTAGATTTTGGGTATAATACATAATGGCTTCGGCTACGTTGCTCACCATCAGGTTGGGAGTAAAGGTTTTGATTTGCATTTGATTCTGTTGTATGGTCAAATTAATAATTTTGTGGCAAGTTAGAGATAATTAAGCACTTATGAACATTTATGAGTTTTTGAAAACAGGCATTTTAGGGAAACTATCCTTAGAAGACACCGAAGAAAGTTTACATCAAAAGTTTGACAAAAAATGGTTAGGAGAAAAATTATTTCCAGATGCCAACTACAAAGATGTGTATTACTATTACGCTGATGAGGGCAGCATCGAGATATGCGTACAATTTGGTGAGGTAGCGCATTTCAATATACTTCCTTATGGGCAAAAGTTTTATATAGCCTCCTCTCAAACGGAGAAATGCTGGTTGGGCGATATCGCAACCCTTGAGCAATTTATACAACTATTGAATAGTGCAGGCACCAGTTGGGCTTTTTATAGTAGATATTGCTTGCGCAAACAAGTGACGCTGATTACCGAAGGCAATGTATTGATCACCTTGATGTACGATGAGCAAGAACCGCCCTACCTTGCGAAGCTACAAGTGAGCTCAAGTGCTGTTTTTGGAGATTCCTCTAAAATTCATTCTTAATTTTATTATTTACTTTTTAGGTTAAAAAATTGCTGTTTTGCAATAATTAGTTTACTTTTAATAAAACTTAGATGCTTTGTCAAATGATTCAAAACAGGGTGATTAAGATTGCTTTAAAAATAAGTAAACTCATACTAGGTATTTGTGTATTGGCAGGAGTCGCTTTTGTGGGGTTTGTCATACACTGGCATATGTCTCCCAAAAGCTATGAAGCAGTAGAGGTGAGTCAGGTTTTTAAACCTGGATTTGGCGTGAACGGTTTTCATTGGGTCTTAGGCAAGAAAGCTTCTGCTCAAGGACTCTGGTTGAGCGACCTAAGCCCACTAATGATTTACTGGTTATTGTTACGAGGGCTTATTTTTATCGTGCTCAGTTTTCTGATTACCCAGGCGTTTCAAAGGATTTTAGTATCTATTCATTCTATTGAAACATTTCATCAAAACAATGTCAAACAGTTCAAGATCATAGCCCAATATGGCTTGATAGCTTTCTTTTTTAGTTTTTTCAATTTTAGTTATATCCAGGGTGAATTTGATATTAATTTTCATTTGGCCACCGCTCCTTTATTACTGACAATTTCTTCGTATGTTTTGGCTGAAGTTTTCCGTGAGGGGAATAAGTTGAGTGAAGACCAAAAGTTGATGATATGAGCATTGTAGTAAATCTGGATGTAATGCTGGCCAAGCGAAAAATGAAATCGAAAGACTTAGCGGCCAAAATCGGGATTACAGTATCTAATCTTTCGTTGTTGAAAACTGGAAAAGCCCGTGGGATTCGTTTTAACACGTTGGAAGCCATTTGTCGTGAATTGAACTGTCAACCAGGAGATATTTTGGAATATCGCTCTGATGATGAAGTTCATGAAAACGATTAATTATGGTACAACAACTGATCAATACACTGTTACAACTACTGGCGTTTGCCTTCATTCCTTTTTTGGTATATGTTATTCGGTACAAAACTGTCACGGGTTTTTTGGACTATATAGGTCTAAAAAATTCTACCCGAAAAGCCAACTTGATTGCTTTGATGTTAAGCATCATACCTATGATTCCATTTTTAATGTTTATCGATAATGAAGCGTTTTTAGCGATTATGAAAGACCCTAAAACGGTTACCGGTAAATTGGCTCAAATGGGAGTAGGAGTAGAGGCAGGAGGTACCTTATTGCTCATTGCATTGGTGAAAACTTCTTTTACCGAAGAAATTTTATTCAGGGGTTTTGTGGCCAAAAGATTGGCGGCCTGGCTGGGGTTCAAGGCTGGCAATTTCGTGCAGGCATTGCTTTTTGGCGCAATTCATCTTGTGTTCTTTCTTGAAATTACTTCTCAGGTATTACAATTAGCCCTAGCATTTATTCTCCCAACTGCATTTGCTTATATCATTTTTATTGTGAATGAAAAACAAGCCAATGGCAGTATCATCCCCGGATGGATAGCCCACGCTATGGGCAATTTGGTTGCTTATACCACGGTGTGTTTTTTGGTTTAGGCTTTTCTAACAATGTAGGGTTTAAGCATAGGTTATCGATATTTTTATTATCTTTGGTAAGGAGGAAAAAACGCATGATTACACCCCACCATATCAAAATTAAGTTCGCCGATTTGGCCAAACTCTCTCATATGCGCATTATGCTGGATGAAGACATTCAAATGACTGAGGATGAGTTTTTCCAATTTTGTCAAGAAAACCAAGAGCTTAAGTTTGAAAGAACCAAAGAAGGAAACATAATCGTTATGACCCCAACTGGATTAGAGACAGACGGAAGAAATACTGAAATTATAGGTGAATTGGTTTTATGGAATCGCCAAAGCAATTATGGAAAAGTATTTGGATCTTCTGCGGGATTTACTTTGCCCGATAACTCCGTATTATCACCAGACGCAGCGATAATTGCGCATCATCGTTTTAACCAACTCTCGAATGAAGACAAAGCAAAATTTGGTCATATCTGCCCTGAATTTATCATAGAACTAAAATCTCCTAGTGATCGTATCGCAACCTTAAAAACTAAAATGCAGAATTGGCTTAACAATGGCGTACAATTGGGTTGGCTGATTGATCCGGGTGCGGAGAAAACTTACATTTACCGTCCTGATAAAGAGGTAGAAGAAATTAACGGATTTGATCAGGTGCTTTTGGGCGAAGAGGTTCTGAAAGGTTTTGAACTGGATCTGAAGATTTTGAAAAGTTAGTTGGATAGACTTATAAATCCACTTCCAACCCAAAACGATCACTCAAGTCGTTGAGCTTTTGGTGCTTTTCTTTCAAATATTGGAATTGCTCATAAGGTGTATAGTATTTCTTCTTTTTCTCCACATATTCGTACAATACTTTCAGGTTTAATGCCTGATTTTCTAAACGATTACGCAGGTTACGCTCTATTTTTTCCTTATAAAAATCAATGAGTTCGGTTTTGGCCTCATCGTCAAAAGTAAATTCTATAGTAAAATCCTCTTTGATTTCTACCTTACCCCCTAATAAATATTCTGAAGCTTTGCGGGCTTTGTCCCGATCTTGAGGGAAGTTACGCAAAACAGTTTTGAACTCGTTTAAAGCCGACTGTATATCTTGTTTAGTAAAAGGTTTATTGACAGGCTGGGCGGTACCATTACCTGCTGCCACTTGTCCATTGACATTTACCTTGGGCAAAATAGGGGTTTTGGGATTTTCTTTTTCTACTCGTTCGAGTTTGGCCCCTTGAATCATTTGAGTGGGGACCTCCTCAACCATTTGAGGGGTGTTTTCGCCTACTGAGGGCTGGGGTTCAGACTTTTTTTTTTCGGCTGTTTCAGGCGCGGGAGCCTGCACAACTACCGGGTTTTCTGCCCATTTGATGACTTGCCCCAAGTTGGCCATTTTCATCAGGGTTAGTTCCACATAAAAGCGTGGGTTTTTACTGCTTTTGTAATGCAGGTCACACTCGCTGGCCAGATTAAGTGCCGAAAGTAAAAACGAGGCCGATGCGGCTTGGGCCTGTTCGGCAAATCGTTGTTTTACCTTTTCAGATGTTTCCAACAGCTTTACGGTAGAGGGATCCTTACACATCATCACGTTGCGTAAGTGTGCGCCTAACCCTGCAATAAAAATGTGTCCATCAAACCCTTTGCGTAGAATTTCATCAAAATACAGCAAAGCCAAAGGCGTATCTTGAGCCAGTAAAGCATCCGTGATTTTGAAATAATAATCGTGGTCGAGTATGTGCAGGTTTTTGATCACACTTTGGTAGGTAATCTTTCGATCGGCCGAAAAAGTGGTGATCAAGTCAAACAAAGACAAGGCATCACGCAAACCACCATCTGCTTTTTGAGCAATCAAATCCAACGCGTCTTGTTCCGCGTCAATTTGCTCTTTTTGGGCAATATTGGCCAAGTGACCACTCATGTCTTTCACCTCAATGCGCTTAAAATCAAAGATTTGGCAGCGAGATAAAATCGTGGGAATGATCTTGTGTTTTTCGGTGGTAGCTAGAATGAAAATTACATACTCTGGGGGTTCTTCCAGGGTTTTCAGAAAAGCATTGAAAGCCGCATTGGAGAGCATGTGCACCTCATCTATGATGTATACTTTGCGTTTTCCGGTTTGGGGTGGGTAGCGTACCTGATCTACCAGGTTGCGAATGTCGTCTACACTGTTGCTGGATGCGGCATCCAGCTCGTATACGTTCATAGAACCTTGTTTCTGAAAGCTTACACAAGATTCGCAGGTACCACAGGCTTCAAAATCTTCGGTAGGAGTAAGGCAGTTGATAGTTTTGGCCAAAATACGCGCACAAGTGGTTTTACCCACCCCTCGAGGGCCACAAAACAAAAAAGCCTGAGCCAGTTGATTGCTCTTGATGGCATTTTTGAGGGTTGTGGTAATGTGCGATTGTCCTACGACGGTATCAAACGTAGCGGGACGGTATTTTCTAGCCGATACTACAAAATTCTCCATGTATGCAAGTTAACAATTTTTTTTGAGAAACGGTGCCTTCAAAGGGGAGGCAAAAATAGGCAAATTACTGTTAGAGAAAAGCGATCGAGGTTAAAAAAATGTATATTGCTGTAGCAATTTCAAAAGGTCAAAAATTAAACTTATGTTATCACAATTTGCCATAAAGTTGCCCAGTTCGGATGGGGTACATTATCCCGCTCATACCAAAGTATACGGTAGCCTTAGCCAGGAACAAAAACAAGTGATTAAGACGAGAAACATCACTGGTAGCAAAACCGCGACTGACTGGCTCGAGTTTCTCAATGGCTTGATTTTACACGATCGGGCGGCTTCGGTGGTATTTGTAAAGTCCTCTATCCATAGAATTATACTAGGTATGCTTATAAGTGCGGCCATTATAAGCATTACAATCATTATATCTGAGAGTGCTTTTTTGGGATTCTTTAGTTTAATTGGTTCTATCCTGTTGTTATCAGCGCTCCACTATGCATTTCCTGACAGATATTATAAACTGCTATTTCCTGATTATTTATATACCGTACTTTCGCCGCTAATGCGCATACTACAAGAAGAGACTGAGCCTACCACACCGATCAATATCAAAGTGAACCTACTACGACAGCTAGATTCCTCACTGCAAATTAATCACTTTGGGTTTTATGAATGGCCTTTCTTAGAAGTGTCGGCCAAGCTAAACAATGAGGTTGATTTTCAGTTGAATATTCATATTCAGAATATATTTCGACAACGAAAATCCAAAAGTAAGCGAAGGGTTTTTATCCATATGTCGTTTTTGTATCCTAAGAAAGCACACCAAACCTTTTATCCCATTCAGCAAGCGTATGGCGCATTGAAGATGAAAACCAAAGAAAAGCCCAAAAAACACGTATTGCGTTTGCGCAAAGTCTTGAAATACAAAGACAAACCATTTAATACTGCCAAATATCAGGATATACCAATGGCAGAGGTTTTTAACATGATGCGAGAAGGTTATAAGGTGATACGAAACGATGCTTAGTGAAGCGGCTAAAATAAGTTGAGCCGATATTACAAAATATCTTGCTGTTAGGCGAGTCTAAAAACCTGTCCTGTAAGGAACTAGCTAATAGCAGGGCTATTTGCTCTATTTTTTGACGAAGTATAACGGCGAGAGATGAAGTATAATGGCATAAATTATTTTAATAGATTCACTTACCAAAGAAAAAATTTGTAAACTCAATGATTGTCAACATCACCTAACGATCTTTTTATGAAAGGCAAGTTTTCTAAAACATTCATTTTTCCCAAAGGCAAATACCCCAGCCCCAATAAAATTTTTGATAAGCTTACGACCGAACAACGTGCGTTTTTGCAAACTAAACAACTAGATGCCCAACGAACGACTACCGAATGGCTGGATTTTTTCAAAGACTTGCAAACCTTCACGATCAGCAATGGCGTGCGACAGGCCAACCTGGGTCCTTTAGTTTTATGGATCACGATTCCGTTGGCTTTCGCAAACTTTGTTCGGTTTATCATGCATTCTGAAGAACCCATGAGTGGAGCATACTTTCTGATGGGGTTTATGGGCCTAATCATCACTTGGTTTGTCACCAACGAGATATCAACCCATATGCACCACAGGCTTTTTCCAGATTATTTTCAGACAGTTATTATCCCGCTAGTGGCTACCTTACACGAAGAAACTCCTGAAGAAGCGCCACTGCATCTCAAGATAGATTTGCGCCAGCAAATGGACAAATCGGCCCATATGATATCCAATGATGCGGCTTACCGTGTATTTGATTGGCAAATGCTGCGAGTTTCGGGAGAATTGTTGAACGCCATTCGCCTGAATCTGGATATCCGCATCCATAATCAACTCAGGCTTCGTAAATTTAAAAGCAAACGGAGGGTGTTTATATTATTAGACCTAGAGTACAGCAAGAAAAAACACCAACAATTACAGCTGGCAGGTGCTAATCAGCAGGTATATAAAATCAAACACAAAGAAAAACCTAAAAAACACGCCTTGCGAATTCGTCGTCAGATGAAATTCAAAAATAAATTTTTTAACTTTTATCAATATACCGATGTTCCGTTTGCAGAATTAGTAGCCTTGATGCGCAATGGCTATCAGGCTACTTTGAAAGCACAAGACGAAGCTTGAATGAATATTAATTTTTTAAGGCTTTCTGGGCTAGTTTAAAATCAGGCTTTATTTTCAAGGCCTGTTGAAATGCCTCTTGGGCCTTGGTTTTATCCTCTTTTTGTTGATACAAAGTTCCCAAACGATAATATACCCAATGATTTCCTGGACTTGCTTGATTGTCAGGGTCTTTGGTGAGATAGAATTGAGCATATTTTATTCCCTGATCGGTGTTTTGTTTGGCCAACGCGGCCACTTTTGCATATTGGTAGTACCCTACCAAGTAAGCAGGATACTTTTGCATCATTTGCTGACAGTAGTCAAACGATTTGCTAAAATCCTTGGCGAGATGTTTCACTTCAGATAACCAATAGTAAATAGTTTCATCTGCCAAACCTTCTTTGATTATGGTCAAATACACTTGCTCTGCCTTTTCATAGTCTTCGATTTTGAAGTAAATAGCCGCTTCTAAACGATAACCCGCAGATTTATCGTACTTTTTGAGTGTGATTGCATGCTTTTTGGCTTTGGCTATACTGCCTCCTGCTATTCGGGGAGCATTGAGGTAATAACGAGCCAATTCTTTGCGAGCTCCTACATGCGAAGAGTCTAGTTTGAGTGCGGTTTTCAGGGTCTTTTTTACTCGGTGCGCATGATAGCTTTTTTTGTTGAAGGGAATATCACTTCTTAAGATAGTAAAGTGAGCCAAGCCCAGCCAGTATTGTAGTTCAGCACTTTGGGAATCAAGTTCGGTGGCCTTCCTAAAGTAAGTAATGGCTTTTTTCGGCTGTTTTAAATGAAAGTGAGACTTGCCTAGTAAAGCAAGCGCTTGTATATCAGTGGTTTGATTGTCACCCAACAAAGTGATTACTTTTTGATAGTTTTTTTGCTCAAATTGTTTCTTTGCGGTAGCAAGTCCAGTATTTTGACCAAACAGCACATTTGCCGAAGCAATGAATAATAAAATAATATGGAAGTATTTCATAGGGCTATTTATTTAAGAAATGGAATGGTAAGGGAAGAAGGGTATTGGCTATTATGATAGATGGTTTGTTTCACAGCTTTGAACTTGACCGCATCAAAAGGGGAGATACCAGTATTAGGATTACGATTATATTTAGGGAAGTTACTGCTGGATATTTGCAAGCGAATACGTTCCCCGGCCTTTAGCTGAAAAGCAATATTTCCCAACTCAACGTTTACTTTGGCTACCTTGCCTTTTAACTTCTTGGAAGGTATTCGAGTAATACCATCCACTAAATTCCAGGAATTACCAGCGGTATCTACCTTGGTGAGGGTGGCGGTAAAATCGGTTCCCAGGCCCTCGCTTGCCACAAATAACTGGGCTTTGATATTTCCAGCCACCGTTTTACTTTGCCTAAATGCCGGAGTCGTAAAAGTGAGCACGTCTTTTCTTTGTTCCAGCTGGTTTTGCTTTTTCATCCCCATTTGTTCCAAAAAGAAATGAAAGTTAGCCCCGGCAATGGTAGGCACTGGCTTCATCGGATCATATATAAAGGTCGTAGTTGGGTTTTGAGCATCCCTTCGTTGAGGGTTTAGCTTTCCGTCCTGACTGAGGTAAAATAGCGTTTGATGTGTATTGGCTGGTGGCCACTGTTGAGCAGTTTTCCAGGCATCTTCGAAAAGTACGTAGTATTTCACACTGGGTGAACTTGGAAGCGAAGGGCTTCGCAAAGTTTGCTCAAACCAAGCTATAGCTTGATCTAACATGTACTTGAGTTTGGCCTGGGCATTTTTCTTTACAACATAGTCGCCTACTTGCGGATTTTCGTGGTACCATTGATTATGATACCAAGGACCTATGACCAGGTATTGCTTGCCCTTGCCCTGTTTTTTAAGTGAGGCATAAGCATCAATGGTGGCATTGGCTACAAAGTCGTACCAGCCGCTCCAATGCATCACGGGCACTTTGGCTTTCTGATAGGCAAAATCAGGGTTCAACTCTTTTAAAGAAATACGGTCACCTTTTCGAACCTCGAAATTAAGGTCAGGGAGTACTTCTATCATAGGGGTATGTTTAAAGATAGTTTCAAAGTCCATATCTTTGACCGATTTGCGGGTTTTTTGCCCTTCGTTGAGTAACCAGGGCACAATTAACATTTGATGAAAAGCACCTCCTGGGCTATTCACTTTGTAGCCATCTATCCAGCCCGATATGTTGAATACACTTTTAAGATTGGGGTGATGGGTATCTGTTAATCTGAGCGCCGAATAACCCAAATAAGAGGAACCCCACATGCCTACATTTCCGTTACACCATTTTTGTTTACTTAACCAACCCAGCATTGTATTACCATCCTGGGTTTCATTGATAAATGGAATAAATTTACCCTCTGAGCTGTACTTGCCTCGTACATCCTGGATTACTACAATAAAGTTTTTGGTAGCGAAATATTTAGCGATAGACCGTATTCCTTCTTTTTGATAAGGAGTGCGTATTAGGATGACTGGTCCCGTCTTTTGAGTAGCCAACTGATAGATATCAGTAGCCAGTTTTACCCCATCTTTCATGGGAACCCAAACCGTGGTTTTGGTTTGAGCTGTCAAAGAAAAAAACGAGAACAACAAAATGAATACAGGTAAAAGTTTACCCCAATGTAGTCTTGGCAGAAGGCCACTTCTACTGCGATTTATTGAATTTTTCATATAGGTTATAGGTTAATTACAGGTGCTAAATAGACCTATAACCTTGACATGTGTATGCTAAAAAACGGCTTTTGGGGCCAATGAACGCATTGTGGGGTGGTTGGGAAGGTGTATGAATTAACTAAGGTTGAGTTGGTCAGAGACTAACGCAACATACCGACGACTCACGGGTACTTTTTGCGAGATTCCTGACACTTCTAATGAAAGTCCCCGAGCGTTGCCAGTTGCATGAATGACATGTTGTAAGTTTACAATAAAAGATCGATGACAACGAATAACCGATGAGGCATCTATGACTTCGGTTACCTTGCTAAGCGTAGTTCGGAGAAGTTTTTTTTCTACACCTTGCTCTTGCTGGTAATAAATTTCTACGTAGTTGTCAGCGCTTTCTATAAATAACAATTGATTGGAAGAAATTCGAATCATTTCTTTGCCATTTTCGGAGTAGATGGTCCAACCTTGAGGATTAATAGAGGAGGCATCTTGGGTAGGTATGGTGACCGAAAGACGATTTTTTAACTTACGGTTATTTTCCCAAATAATGAGCAGAATAAGAGGCAACGCACCAATGAGTAATGTACGCTTAAAAACTACCATAAATCCACACCAGGAATAACTGCCTTCGCCACACCAAGAGGTTTTATACACATAATTGGCGACTGATAGCATAAGAAAAAATACCGTAAAATAGAGCACCGCTTTGCCTATATTAAAAGAGGCAAAAAAGCTTTTGGCAAAAGCCGGAAATACTATGAAAAACAGAAAGGCCATTACCCCCGAAACAAGCCCATATCCGGCAATCACTGCATTGTGTAAAAGCGTACCCGAAGTATTGAATACACCAAATGGCTTGAAAATAAGGAAAAACAAGGCAGGAAAAATAATGGCTACTAGAATGTACGGCCATCTAAATTCTTGAGGAGACAAAAAAGAAATCGGGCTAGCCAAAAACTTTTGCAAATTGGTGCCATAAGTATGTAGTGACAAGAAACGCATACACAATTTTCAATGAGTTAGATACTATACCATACTTAGACATTTTTCGGTTGTGGTCAGGCTAAGCAAAACTTATCTCAAAAATTACTTCTTTCTGCCTCGGTTCGGTGTCTCCACGAACCGACAAGGTCTTCAAACTTCACTTAAGCGAGGTTTCGATCCGCTTGTGAGACACAAGCGGAGGCGATGAAGTCGTTTTTTAAAAGATTAAATCCTAAAATAGGAGGAGAAAATCCTTAGCCTGA
>DMXI01000635.1 GCA_003483885.1 Microscillaceae bacterium | reverse complement strand
CGTTCTTAACATTTTTGTAATTTGTTTAAGTACAATAGTCCCCAGTATTCAGTCCAAAGCCCACGGTAATTGCTCTTGACAGCAATCAATGGATGCTTTTGGCTAAAATTACCACAAACTATTATTAGGTAATAAGCTAATGAAAATCAATGGTTTAGATATCATTGTTTGAAATAAACCGATTGACAGGGCAAATCTATGAAAAAACTCTTTTAAAGCTTGGGCAGGTTTGGAAAATTTAGGTTTAAAACCTCTCTATTTGATCTTAGCAAAATTTTGTATACACAAAGTAAGTTACAAACTTACGCTTCGTTTATACTTCATAGTTTTCGCTATGCTCAAATGATGAAGTATAAATAGAATTTTCAATAACAATTTTATATCAATAATCATGACCAAAATGTCACATACCAAAAATGAACTAGAAACACTCATCAGTCAAAAGAAAACCATAGGCATATATTTGTTTGATGAGGAACAACAAATTTTTACTTCAGATGTAGAAATTGTTTTGGGTATTCAAAAAATTGAGGAGAATCTATACCGAGCAGAATACTACTTTTTTGATGGATATGAGGCTTGGCTGAGAGATGATCAAAAACTGCTTTTTGAAGGCGAGGAAGCACAAGCTAAAAAAAAGGCGGTTTTGAGCTGGAACGAAAAACCAGAAATGTTTATGGAATATCCCATTATTTACACCAATGTAAAGTGTGAGATATACGAACCAGCATAGGGCTTTACTTCTTATTCAGGAAAAACCATTAAACCCAAAATAGGTTCTCCCCTCCTATCTTCTCTTTTTAAATTTCGCTCAATCCATGTATTTTTGAAGTTTAAGTTTGTGAAGTAGTATGAAACTAAACCCATCGGTAAAACATCATTTAATTATTGGGGCGGTACTCTGTGCGTGGGCTTTTATCTTTGCTTTTTTCTCGAGACCCTTCGAGCACGGATATATGGATTTACGAAAGTGGATTGAGGTGAGCGTTGGTTTTAGCCTGATTACCTTTTTGGCATATGTTGTAGTTACTTATACCCAATATTTTATTTTTCGGAAGTTATCAAAATGGACCATACTGCTTGAAGTAAGTATGTATGTGCTGTTTTACACTTTTTATACCATCGTCACCTACTTGTATTATAGTGGTGGTATTGTTCGGGGGATTTATGATTTCCCTACATTTTTCACCAAAATTATTGTCAATATTATTGTCATTCTCACCCCCATCATTGCCATTGTTCGGCATTATTCTTTAAGACTACTCGCTATCCAAGAAAAAGAATTGCAGGAAGCCACTATAGAAGAAGATATTGTGATTAGGGGGACGAATAAGCTAGACTTCTTAAAAATCAAACAATCGGAGTTGGTGTGCATTTCTAATACGCAGAATTATGTCGAGGTTTTCTTTCTCGAAAATGACGTCTTACAAACGAAATTGATTCGTAATTCCTTGAAGCAAATTCAAGAAGACTTAGGCTTTTTGGTTCAAATCCATCGTTCTCATTTGATCAATCCTCACCACTTTAAATCGTGGAAAGACGCTGGTACTATTATACTTACCCAAAAGGAGTTACCTGTATCTAAAACTTATAAAAACAACCTACTTTCTTTGTAAATAGGGGCTGAATTTCATACCTAAAAACCGCTATTTCGTACCTCAGGCTGTAAATTCAACCTAAAACGGGGAACTTCGTACCTTCGTAGTTATTTTCTATTTGTTCCATAGTTTTAGTACCCATATTCGTGATATTACAAATCCATATAATATCATGAAAAAACTTATTTCTATCTTACTTTGGATACTCTTCGGAGGCCTCAGTATCTTCATTAGCTTTCATCCCATCAAGTACCTCTTAGCCGAAAAGCCCATTTTGCTTTTACTCTCCAAATCAGTAGAACTTCTGAGCAGTAATTTCTATATGATTTGTTTTTATTTACACATTATTTTTGGAGGCATTGCCCTGTTAATAGGCTGGTTACAATTTAGTAAAAAGCTGCAAAGAGAATATTCAAATCTACACCGCTGGATTGGCAAAATCTATATCCTCAGTGTGTTGATTAGCGGCATTCCAGGGTTTTATATTGCTTTGTATGCTTCAGGTGGTTTATCACCCAAGTTAGGGTTTTCTATTGGAGCCGTGCTTTGGCTTACCTTTACTACATTAGGTTATCTTACGATTAGAAGGGGCAATGTAGAAGCGCATAAACAATTCATGACCTACAGCTACGCAGGCACTTTTGGGGCAGTTACTTTACGCCTTTGGTTGCCACTTTTGATCGTCATCTTTGGGAAGTTTGTGATTGCCTATCAGATTGTGGCTTGGCTAAGTTGGATACCCAACCTGGCCATAGTGTATTTTATGCTGGAAAAACAAAAGAAGTTGAGTCATAGTTTTTAGAAAGTAATCAAGTTTATTTCTATAAAAAAAGCCTGAATCCAAACGGGCTCAGGCTTTTTTAAACAATTTATAAAAGTAAGTAAAATACTAGTACTAGAATGGGTTAGTTCATATCCCACCATACACGGGTATCCAACTCATCAGGACCCTGACTAGCAACGGCCGCGTCGTAGTTGGCTTTGTTGTTTCCAGCCTCGGTAGTGGGGTAACCATACCTTACGGGAATTTGTCCGCTTTGATTCAATGGATCACGAGCGGGTACCAATGCCGGATATCCGGTTCTTCTCCACTCTGCCCAAGCTTCATGTCCTTGCAAAAACAAGGCAACCCACTTTTGGCGTCCAATCAATTCATCAGCATTGGTAGCATTCCAGGCTACTCCAGTTTGCCCAATATAAGTTGCATATTCAGCCGCAGTATAGGCATCCCCTTTCCATTGTTTCAAAGACTCTTCAATGCCTTTTTCGTAGAAGCTTTGGGCAGTTCCTCCTACACTCCAGCCACGGTTGGCGGCTTCGGCCAAATAGAAATTAATTTGGGCTTGAGTATAGATGTATAATGGGGCACTTTGGCTTCTGATAATGGCATTATTGATAGAAGACACATCCGCAGTAGGAGTATCCCCCGCATCGTTGATCCCGTGCTCAAGGCCTACATAAGTACCCGTACTGGCGGCAGGCTCAAAGAAAGAAGACATTCGAGGGTCGTTTACACTGGCCAAATAGTCTACCATCGTTTTGCTGGCTACATAATCGTAACGCGTTAAGAAACGACCAAACCAAGGATTTTGGTTGTTAGTTTCGGCCAAATAAGGGTAAGCCACATTCGTAGTAAGTACCCCTGCACTGTAAGCAGCCTCAAACTCTTGCTGGGCTTTGGCTGGGCTCACGTTAGAGATACGAATCGCCAATGCCATTCTTTGGGTATTGGCAAAACGCTTCCAATCTTCCATGTTTCCACCAAAAAGAATGTCACCTTTTACCGCATCACCGTTGTCTATTTGAGCTATTGCTTCGGTCAATTCTTTTAACAAATCGGTGTAAATGGCTTCTTGGGTATCATACGCTGGCGTAAATACATCGTTTTTAGCATTCAAGGCTTCTGAATAAGGAATCTGCCCCCAGGTATCGGTGATAAACTGGAAAAAGAAAGCCTTCAGAATACGAGCCACGGCAATTTGATTGTTGTTGCCACCTCCCGACAAAGCTGCTACTTTGGTTTTTTCATCGGTATTTAAATCAATGATAGATTGTAAACTAATGAGTGGCCCTGAATACCAAGTACCAAAATCAGTATTGGGCACCCCATATTGCGAGGTAGTGGTGTACTGCTTTTCGGCCAAATGCTGTACAAACAACACTGGGGCGGCATCGGCAATGATGCCTGAAATGCTACGCTGAGAGCGCGTCAGCAGTGCCGAAGTAGAAGCATTGGAGGGGTTGTTAGGGTCAACATTGGTATCGCCAAAGTTGCCACAGGCACCCAAAAAGAATAATCCTAATAGAAATATATATTGAAATCGTTTCATGATTTTATTTTCATTTATTATAACCTTATGTAAAATTATAGTCCCAAGCGGATGTTGAACCCTAGTGAACGAACTCCTGGCAACTGGCCACCTTCAGCCAAGTTGTAACCACCCGCACCACCAGAGATTTCTGACGGATCTAACCCGTCTACATTGGAATGAATCATCCAAACGTTTCTGGCAATGAAACCAACACTCACATTGTTGAATGGTGTTTTGGCAATCAGGCTTTTGGGTAAGGTATAAGCCAATCTTAGTTCACGTAATTTTACATAAGAGGCATCGTACAACCAACGCTCGGTCAAACCAAACAATCTAGAATAATAAGTTTGCGCATCTACATAAGTATCAATGGTAGAACCATCTTCACCTACTCCTACTACATGTACTCCCCCACCGTTGGCTACTGGGTCACGTACTGGCACTCCTTTGTCGTTGTTTCCTATAGTTTCTGCACTCAAACCAGAATAAGCATTGAACATTTTAGTGGTTGAGAAAAACTTACCACCAACCTGGAAGTCGATAAAAGCTGATAATTCCCAGTTTTTGTAACGGAAAGTATTCATAATACCTCCGGTAAAATCAGGTAACACTGTACCTAGTGGCACATTTTGCTCTATTACATAAGATCCATTGGCATTCAAGACTGGTAAGCCATTGTCGGCACGCTTAATTTTTCTACCTACTACTTGCCCCCACTGCTCACCTACACGGGCAAACAAACTGGTACCACCCCAACGCTGAGAAAGTGTTTGCTCTAACAATAGGTTATCTACCCCTTCGGCTAGTTCATCTACGGTAGTGATGTTTCTAGCAATGTTAAAATTCACATCCCAGCTAAATGCTCCTGCTTTTACTGGTGTACCTGAAATGCTTACCTCAAGACCTTGACGGGTAATTTGTCCTGCATTGGTAATTACACTGTTGTATCCACTGGCACTAGGTACTGGTAAGGTAATGATCTGGTTTTTGATTGGGTTATAGTAGTAAGTTACATCAAACCCAACGCGTCCTTTTAGGAATTTGGCCTCGATACCTGCTTCGTAGTTGGAAGAAGTCTGAGGCTGAAGGTTAGGGTTATTCAAAGTACCGGGAACCCCCAACGACGGCGAACTACCATAGGGAGTGCCCACTGCATATACCGGGTTTACACGATAAGGTCCAATATCAGAACCAACCTGTGCCCAGCTCAATCTCACTTTACCAAAGCTAAACCAAGGAATGTTCATCAATTCGGAGAATACAAAACTGGTAGACAATGACGGGTAAAAATAGGAGTTGTTAGCTTCAGGTAAGGAAGAAGACCAGTCGTTACGAGCAGTAACATCTAAATACAACATCCCTTTATATCCAAAAGAGGTGCTCATATAAATACTTCTTACTTCTTTCTCGTTTTTGTAGTTGGTTACATTGGGGCGATCTACTGAGGCCGAAATGGTATACAAATCTGGAATAGCCAATCCACCTACGGTGCGCTCGGTTACCTCATTGTACATGTTTCTACGAATGTTTCCTCCAAAATTGGCATCAATAGAAAACTCACCAAAGCGTTTGTTGTATTGTAACAAGAACTCGTAGTTATCTTCGCGTGCTCGGCTCAAACGAGTATAGAACATGTCTTGATCTAACCCTCCAGAGGCTATTTTTTCTTCAATGGTTTGCGAGTAGGCATCAGTACGCCCAATCAAAGAAAGGCTCAAGCCAGGAATAAACTCGTAGGTCAAGTTCAAGTTACCAAAAAGACGGTTACGATTATCAGTAGGTGCATTTTCCATAGACTCGAAAAATGGACTGTTCCAATACTGACCTACTAAGAAAGCGTTAGGGTTGGCGGGGTTATAATCGTTAGGGCCGATGATGTTCCAGGTACGTACAGTTCCATCCGAATTACGGTAGTTGCGTAGGCGATCAATGTCTATTTGACGCTGAAACCACTGGTTAAATGAATTGACTGGGTTTCGTCCAGAATATCCACTGGAAGGACGTCCCAAAGCAGAAGTCAAGGCATAATTTAAGCTTACCGAAGCTTTTAATTTGGTGCTCAGTTTGGTGCTGGCATTGATTCCAACGTTGGTTTTAGACAATTTACTATTAGGCATTACCCCTTTGGTAGACACATTCCCAAATGAAAGGCGAAATGTAGATTTAGCATCTCCTCCGCTAAGCGCAACATTGTTGGTAATAGTGGTTCCCGTGTTAAAGAAATCTCTTACGTTGTTTGGGTTGGCAGTCAAAGGACGTAATTGTCCAAACTCTGCGCCAGGGTACCAACTATCCCAGTGACGAATCAAGGTTCCATCCATGCGAGGTCCCCAACTTTCATCTGCCCCATAGTTCAATATTCTTTGTCCATCAAAAGACGCCCAACTTGCTGGGTGACGAGTTGCATCATAGTTGAAAGTCAAGAAATCCTGAGAATAACCACCAGCATATTCATTTTGATATTCGGGCAAAATAAATACTCGATCGAAAGTGGTACTATGATTAAAATCAACACCAATGCCTTTGCGAGCTTTCCCGCTTTTGGTGGTGATAATGATCACTCCATTGGCACCTCGCTGACCATACAATGCTGCTGCTGAAGGTCCTTTCAAGACTGATACTGAAGAAATATCATTGAAGTTGATATCCCCAGCTAAGTTTCCGTAATCTCGTCCACCCCATTGATTGGTAGGAGCAAAGGTGGTATTAGAAATAGGCGTTCCATCTACTACAATCAACGGTGAGTCGTTGGAACCCAAAGAAGTAACACCACGCAAGCGGATTTTTTGAGAACCACCAATCGCTGCACCTGAGGAACCAATAATCTGTACTCCAGATACTTTACCCGAAAGCGAACCAATCACATTAGATTCATTGACCACGCTCAGTTTGGCCGCGTCTACCTGTTGTACCGAATACCCCAGCGAACGCTCTTCTCTGGAAACTCCCAGAGCGGTTACTACTACCTCGCCGAGTACTTTATCAGATAATGATACGTTGATCTGGGTTTGACTACCCACTACGACTTCTTTTTTGTTGAAGCCCACAAAAGAAAACACCAAAGTAGCACCTTTGGGAGCCAAAATACTGTAATTACCGCTGTTGTCGGTCACTACTCCTTTGATGGTTCCTTTGATAGTAATGGTAGCTCCCAGCAAGGGTTCACCATTGGCGTCTTTTACCGACCCAGAGACTTTGATCTCTTGAGCCGATGCATAGAAAGCTAAGCCTAGCATGCAAATGCTAAGTAAGAGTAACTTTTTTAACATAATAATTAAGGGTTAATTTAGAAAAATATAATCGGGTAGATGCTGTTGTAGCACCCCATCACGCACCCCTAACCTGAGGCATGGCAATGCCATGACCACCTGTAAGAGATGATGAAATCTTGATTCAGCAAGACACAAGGAAGTAGCCATTGGGCTATGCTCAATAGGAATCGACAGTGGTGTGTTGAATAAACTCAATAGAAATATTAAGTCTACTCAAAATCTGAAGAGTCCCTGAGAAGCCTGAATGTAATGCTGAATGATTCTGAAAATGAATGGCAATGCCACTAATGCCCCTGTTGTATAGGGATGTACTTGAGAGTAGCAATAAACTTGAGGAGGCGATACCGAGAACGGTGATAACCTACGATTGCCTGGTCGACTTGGGTTGGAGACAACCAGCAATTTAATTGGTTAGTAGTAGATTGTGTTAGTAGCATAATAGTGTAATAATTGGGAGTCGTTGTTCCTGTTTTTTTATATTCAACTTTTAGTCACGGGGTATTTTGTGATATAACAAGAGGAATCAACGACTATATTTATATTCTAATTTCAAACCTTTTTTTATGTTTGTTCGATCACTTCTGCAAATAGTGATGTAGTATATCATAATTAAGTTTTTTATTCAACACAAAAAACTCATATCATTAGGCCACACCAATTATTTGCTAAATATTATTTTGCTTATTTTCTTTATGTCAATATTTTATGCTTATACAGCAAATATATTCCTTCTTATTAACATTTGCTGTATTACTCAGGATAAAAACTAATATTATTTTGGCAAAATATAATATTATATTGACAGTTAAACAAAAAACTTGATTTTTCTAAGAACATTTTTAACCAGTTATATGTTTTTATTGATTTTTCTTAAACAAAACTCCCCTGTCTTAGAATAAGACAAAACGCTACTAAAAGTATTTCTTCTAAAATTAATATTTATTAACCTCCTGTTTTTTCGTGCTGTTTTAATTCCCTTTCCTTTATTAGGCTAAAAAAACTGAAAAAGTTTGGCCACTGTAAAATGTATCACAACATCCGTATTTTGTATAATTCGAAGAGCAATGAATACTTGATCTTTGTAAGGTAGTTTTAAACCAAACCAAAGATGATGAAATCAAAAAAAGTATTATTAACAGGTATTACCGGATTTGTAGGCTCTCATACGGCTATTCAATTGTTAGACAAAGGATATGAAGTAATAGGCACGCTCCGTAACCAAAAACGCCAGACATCTATTGAGCAGGTCATCCGACAACACGCTACTAGCACCGATCTTTTGAGTTTTGTGGAAATCGACTTGGGCGCTCCTCTGGAAAAATGGCAAGCGGTGATGCAAGGTGTAGATTATGTATTGCATATTGCTTCTCCTTTTCCCACTAAATTGCCCAAAAATGAAGATGACCTGATATTACCCGCCAAAAATGGCACGCTCAATGTCTTAAAAGCAGCAACCTATAGTAAAGTAAAACGAGTAGTGATGACTTCTTCTACAGGAGCAGCAGCATACGGTAGAAGGAAAATCGGCGAATTTACCGAAAAAGACTGGACCGACATTACCAACAAAAAGGATACAACGCCTTATTTTCGTAGTAAGACTGTGGCTGAAAAAGCTGCCTGGGATTATATAAATAGTACAGCCAATGCACCAGAGCTAGTCACAATTCTACCAGGTGCTATTTTGGGTCCGGTATTAGAAAAAGACTTTGGTAACTCCGCTAACATTGTAAAAAAGATGTTGGATGGCAGTATGCCTGCCCTACCCAAAATAGGATTTGAGATAGTAGATGTACGGTCTGTAGCCGATGCCCACATTAGAGCATTGGAAACACCACAAGCAGCAGGCAATCGTTATTTATGCGCTAACGGTTTTTTAGAGTTCAAGGAAGTAGCTCAAATACTCAAAGCGGGTTATCCCAAAAGAAAAATCCCTCGTAAAATATTGCCTAATTTTATGGTACGCCTATTTAGTAATATTGATCCCGAAACTAAACCTGTTTTATTGGAGTTGGGCACCCGACGCGCTGTCAATCATCGTAAAATCAAGGAAGAACTACAATGGAAACCTATCTCGGTCAAACAATCAGTATTGGACTGTGCAGATAGTTTAATCGATTTAGATCTAGTGTAATGAAAGCATTTAACTTTTCACCCAACATTCACTTAGCAAGTTTATTTCTAAGGATGTTTATTGGAGGGATGTTCTTTTTACACGGTATTGGCAAGCCTTTGGTAGCAGGCATGGATAGTGTATTGACCGGCTTTAAGGCACAAGGTTTTCCTGCCTGGACAGCTTATGCCTCCACTTTCGTAGAAATAGTAGCAGGTTTGTTATTGTTGACAGGTAGTGGTGTACGAGTTGCGGCCCTGGTTCTTATGCCTATTACTTTAGGCATTTTAGTATACCATTTTCCCAATGGCTGGGTGTTTCATCGGCCTGGAGGTGGATGGGAGTATCCAGAAATGATACTTGTAAATTTGATAGCGATTTTTTGTTTAGGAGCTGGTAAATACCACCTTAGGTTTCCTTCTTTGAGCAAAAACTGATCTTATTCCTCTTTATTTATCATTCATTATGAGCAAAGTTTTTAACATAGAAAGCATTCATCAATTGCATAAACTGGCGGGTGGCCCCCCTCCTAATCACCCGCTTTTTTGCATCCATCAATTAGAAGAGTTGCAAGCCCTGGATGCTACATTTCCTGAAAAATTCACCTATAACTTTTACTGTGCAGGTCTCAAAAAGAATCTCCCCGAAAACATTCAGTATGGGCGCTCTCAATATAATTTTCAGGAAGGAGTGCTGGGGTTTACAGCGCCTTTACAGTTGATGTCTTTTGAGAGGGAAAGCACAGAAAATGCCACTGGTTGGGTCATGTTTTTTCATGAGGACTTAATGAATGGAACCTCATTGAAAGAGAAAATAGATCAATATGGCTTTTTTCATTATAATGTAAACGAAGGCTTATCGCTATTGCCTAAAGAGGAAGAAGCCATTGTGGCTATTTTTCAAAATATTGCGACGGAATATCAACGCCCCATCGACCAGCATAGCAAGCAAGTAGTGCTCTCAAATATGGAGTTACTGTTTACTTATGCCGAACGGTTTTACACCCGACAATTTATTGTGAGCAATGATACCAATCCAGATATACTTCAGCGGTTTGAGCAAGCATTGCGTGCTTATTTTAAATCTGACAATGAGGTACAAGGCTTGCCTACAGTAGATTACTTTGCTGATAAGCTCCATTTATCGGCCAATTATTTAAGCGACCTCCTAAAATCTTTGACTGGAAAAACTACGCTGGAACATATTCACCATCAGGTGATTGAGGCAGCCAAGCATAAAATATTGGCAACCAATCAATCTATGGCGCAAATTGCGTTTGATTTGGGTTTTGAGTATCCACAATACTTTAGTCGATTATTTAAGAACAAAACCGGGATGACTCCTAAAGAATTTAGGCTTTCGCGTAATTGATGGATTGGAGTCATCCTGGCTATGTTATTTAAAATCTCACCTATTTCAATTGCTTACTCAGGATATATTCCAAAGCAGTATCTTTGCCTTGTTTGTAGTCATTAAAACGGGGAGGAATGGTCACATCTACGGGTACCCGATCCCAATCGGGATGCTGGGGTAGGTGTTTCTTGATGCGGGTAGTGTATTCTATCAAAAAATTCGAGTTGGGCAGCCTCATCACTTCGTTATTATCAGATTTGTTGGGGTGGGTACGTCCTGGCTCTCCTACTACAGTGGCTGCTGTTTCATTTTTTAGAAAAACACAGGCCATCGTAGCCGCCGAAAAAGTTGTCCGTCCAGTAATTACCCAAATCTTTCCAGGCTGATTCAACCAAGCTCGGGCACGAATGGCAGTAATCATTGGGCGACTGAGGTTATAATTGCCCCCATTGTTTAATCGTAAATCTATCACCAATTTGTCAGGCCTTACCGCATCTATTTCTTTGAATAACTTATTGATGTATCGTTTGATAGAAGGCTTACGCTTTTGGTTGTTGATACGTCTCCAATTAAAATACATCGTTTTTTTATCGGCCAAATAACGATGCCAATAGTAGGTTCTCTGTTTGGATAAATAAAGTGGGGTTTGGGTTTTATATTCTCTAAAATAATTTGTCCAGGGACCTTGGATATAGGTGTTATAATCCAGCCCATCAAAGGTTTGAGAAACAGCCTTGCCCACAGGTAATGTTATTTTCAGTGCCATTTTTTGGGTGTTTTCGGTGATTTTGAGGTAATGCAACAATTCTGTCAAAGTCATATAGCCAGGTCCTGCGTGTAGAAATTCCACCGAATTGTCGTGCGACATATTTTGTTTCAGTTTTTCAAAGGCTTCCTGGGTAGTGTATTTGCCAATATGGGTAATTTTACCCCCAATCAATTTTGCAAATTTTTGGTGAGCAGCTACAATGTATAGTTCATTTTCAAAAAAATACAGATTCAAAGGCAGACGATGAAACCCCACCTCTTTTTGCCCTATATTGAGTTCGGTATGTCCATCTTTGAGCAAAGCCAACAACCGCATCATTTCGCAGGATACCTCATAGGATTTTAGTTCGGGCAACTGACGCTTGAGCGCTTTTATACCAGTATCAAATTTTTCTTTTACCTCTGGGATAAATGTTTTAAACTGCTTCTTGATTTTTTTCTGCAGATAGGTTAAATCTTCCTCCCAATCCTTAAGTGACATAGAGGTTTTTTGGGTTTGACTTACTCCCGAAAAATGAATTGCTCCAAGAAGCAATACTGTTACAATCAATGTTTTCATACGATATGGTTTTGTTTTTTGACAAAAGTATTGAGTCATACTCTTTGGCAAGAAACTCCATAGGTTTTTCGGGTTTGATCCGATCGGAAACTACTTTACAAGGCTGTCAACAAGGTTTTTGACTTGCTACATTGTTCTCGAATTTCGATATTGGGCAGGCGTAAGGTTGGTGTGTTTTTTAAAAACGTTGAAGAAGGTAGACTTGGATTTATACCCCAACTGATAGGCCAATTGTTCTATCTTGACAAACTCTTCTTGTGCCAGACGTTCTTTGGCCTCTTGCACCCGGTATTGGTTGGTAAGCTCTGAAAAAGTACATTGAAGTTCAGCGTTGATCATTTGACTAATGTGGTGTCGGCTCAAGCCAGTTTTAGAAGCCAATAGATCTAACGAAAATTCAGGACTGAGATATAGTTTTTCACCTTCAATCATTTGCTGTACTACCTGCACTTTTTCCTTGATAAAATCTTGCCTCAAAGTAGATTTATGATATTTGGCACGTTTAAAGGTCAATAAATCAGATTTTACCATTAAGTACAGTGCAATGCTATACATGACCAAGCTCCCAAATAAGTCGGGGGCAAAGGCGGGGAATGGAGTTTTGAGAAATACATAGCCGTTGACCACCCCTCCTTGAGATAGAAACAGTACAATGCCTCCCAATACCAGAATAATGCTTAAAAACTGAAGCCAATGAATGGTGCTTTTAGGGTGTTTTGAGGAATGTGTTTTTTGGTGTTGGTAGATTTTGAATAAAGTAAAGGCTCCGTACGATACCAAATGGAGCGAGATCAACTCTACTACTACCCAACCTTGCACCCCCCAGGGATCCACTGGAAAGTTTTTTACATACTCCTCTGTAACTGGCGTAACGCCTCTTTCTTTGGCCAACAAGAATAGCTTGTAGGAGGAATCTTGCAAAAAGAAATTGAATGAGTAAATAAAATACCCGATAAAAGGTACAAAATGTAAGGTTCTTCGAGTAGGTGAAACTGCAATTCCTATGGTTTTATAACTGTACAGTGCAATGAATGGTCCCAGCAGTAACAGCATAGGGGTGGCCGAATTGAAAAGAAAGATAAGGTGTGCCATCCATCCGGCGTGCACCAAAAAAGAATGAAACTGGATATACACAAGTACTGCCAGGTTGAGAATAAAAAAAGCGTGTTGGGCAAACCCTCGCCTATGTATAAAAACTACCATAATCAGGACTGCCTGTAGGAGTCCAAAGAGAATCATGATGGTTGAAATATCCAAAGTAAGGGGGGTATTGGCCATATGAGCAATCAGATCTGTAATTTACTTTTTGAATTATATTGTAAATACAGCAGCGTAGCCAAGAAAGATGCATTTAAAAACATTCATTTTTATAAAGCGTAGTTTCTACTCATCACTTTTTCCACAATTTCCCATCTACTACTCGTCTAATGACTTCTTCGCGATAGTTACGGCTGAGGGGAATGTTGAAGCTTTGAATTTTGATTTCATGACTCTCGACTGAGTCAATTTTAGAAATGGCAATGATGTAGGACTTATGTACCCGAATGAACAGGTTAGGATTCAGGTTTTCTTCAATGTTTTTGAGGGTGAGCAAAGTAACGTACTTGCCCTTGAGGGTATAAATGGCTACATAGTTTTGCATGCCTTGGATGTAGAGGATGTCGGTAAAATAGATTTTCTCGTATTTGTTGTCGCATTTTACAAAGAAATAATCATCATTTTTGTCTAAAGTGTCAGACGCTGGCTTGGCCAATAACTGCTTGTATTCTTTGGCCTTATGAGCGGCTTGCAGAAAACGGTCAAAAGTGATCGGTTTGAGTAAATAATCCAATACATTGAGACGAAAACCTTCCAGGGCATAACTGGGATAAGCGGTAGTAATGATAACCATCGGAGGATTTTGGGTGATCTTTAGAAAATCGATGCCATTCATTTTGGGCATTTGAATATCCAGAAAAAGCAAATCGACCGAGTTTTTATCTAGTACACTCATCAATTCCAGCGGGTTTTCTACAGTATCTACCAGCTGAAGAAAATCTACCTCTCGCACATAGTTAGAAATCCCTTCTCTAGCCAATGGCTCATCGTCAATAATTACCGAATTGATCTTCATATTACCTCTTTACCTCTGTTAAAAATTCCTGCCCCATCGGAGGAGCCGCCAACTCTATCAAATCAAGTTGAAGTTTTACTCTAAAAGTAGTGCCCAAATCCTCAATGATCAAGTCGTGTTGATCTGGGTAAATTAAGTCCAATCTTCTGCGAACATTTTTTAAACCAATACCTCCGTATTTTACCGCTTCTTTGACGGCTACATCTACCTGAGACTTGCTATTGATCACCTCAAAGTTCAAACGCTGGTCTCCGTCAAAATACAGCTTAATGTCTACCCAGTTAGGCATTTTTTTATGTTTAGACACGTGTTTAAAGGCATTTTCTACAAAGGTCATCAAGATAAACGATGCGATGCCCAAATGTCCTTTATTCTGCTGGTCTACCTCAAAACTCACTTTGAAATTGTCGTTTTTCCGTAGTTTTTCCAATGCCATAAAGTTTTCCAGATAGGCAATTTCGTTGCTCAAAGGAATTTGTGTTTCGTTGCATTCGTATAATTGATAACGTAAAAGCTCTGAAAACTTAGCCAAAGCAGCTGAGGCCATAGTAGGATCTTTATGAATCAGAAAGAAAATAGAATTGATGGTATTGAACAAAAAGTGAGGATTAAACTGGTATTTCAAAAACTTAAGTTCAGTTTCCAGTTTCTCTTTTTCTAGTTTTTGCTGGCGTTTTTTGGCCTGGCTCCAGTTTTTGGCCAGTTTAAGACTCATCCCCAGCATCATAGCCCCTGCGGTAGCCGGAAACACCCTCACCACGTAGAAATGAAAAAGTGATGACAAGCTTACTTCGGTGATACCACAAAATTCGCTCATGCTCATGTTTAATATCTGAGCCGTCACAAAGAAACAAGTTAATAAAGTCAAACTTGTAAAAACAATCCAACCAGATACATACACAATGTACTGAGTAAGTTTGCCTTTCTCGAGGTACTTTGGCAGCAAGAAGTAGATGTTAAAATTAACTGCCAACGTATGCAGCATCACAAAACACCAAAACATGATAAAGCTCTGGGGTTGGTCAAACATACCAACCAAAGCCCTGATGCCAAACTCGGCTATGCCCCAGGCCAAGTGGTAAAACGCCCAAAATACGGCATGGTGTGCTTTAAATTTAATCACCCAAAGTCGGTTAAAATCAATACTAGGCAGGTTTTTCATACTCGAAAATACTAAAAATTCTGGTAAAAAAAGGCCACTGTTTTACCACAGGTAGCTTTTGAATGATCAAACGCACCTGAGGATTGATAAGATGCAAATTCAGGTCTTTTGGTTGTCAAAAGTACTCCTCCCTCCTATTCTTTTTCCTCTGATCAAATACTAACTACCCCTCGTCAAACAATTTTTGTGGCCTAAAAAAGGGAGCATTCTTTTGTAAGCAACAAAAACCATAACCGAAGCCAAGTTGGCTTCATCTCTATAGAATTAAGTATAACCATGGAAAAAAATTATCGTAACCTAGGATTCGTCTTATTACTCTTGATCCCTATTATGCTGCTTGGCTTTTTTCGCTCTTACCTAAGCCAATTGGTCAATTCGGAGAAAAATATTCATTTTTTAATACACTTACACTTTTGGGTTGCAGCCATTTGGGTAATCCTAATGATTGTACAGCCGCTTTTGATTCGCTTCAAGCGCCGTCGCTTACACAAGAAGTTGGGTAAGCTTTCTTATGTTTTATTTGGTCTATTTAATCTTAGCTTGGTTCCTTTTGTCATTGGTGTTACCAACTATGTGCTCAAAGGTGGTAGCCCCACTGTCTTGGTGTCTACCTTATTCAATGTGGTGTTGGCCAATGTGTTTTTTGTGTTGGCTATCATCCACCGAAAAAATGTACCCTTGCATATGCGCTACATGATTGCATTGGCGTTGGTGTTTTTGTTTCCACCCATTGGCCGCATTGTCATGCAAGGTGACCATCGTTTTTTTCTGGCAGCAGTTCACATTAATTATACTTTGGTTAACCTCATCTTGATTGGGCTTATATTTTTAGACAAAGCGCATCAACGAAGTTATCGCCCTTATGCCGTGGCATTGGTAGCTTTTGTGCTCAATCAAGCCGCGTTGCATGCATCTTTTGCCACCTATGGCCTGCTATAAGTCAGCTAAATAACCACAAGCAATATCTCATATAACTTATAAATTATGTTAATACAATGAACAAAACCACCCAATTGACAGAGGTAGCTACTCGTAGACGTAGCTTCTCTGATAAGTTTCTAAAAAATACCGTTCGTTGTTGGTTTATAATGGCAGTCTTGGGACAGTGGATATTTGCTATCTATGTATCGGGTTTTTATGCCGGAAATGCTATCAATGGAAATTTTGAAGAATGGAAAAAGGCATTACCACATGGCCTCGGAAAAGGCGATCCAGTTGGCAATGCGGCAATTATGATTCATGTGTTTTTGGCAATTATCATTATTGTGGGGGGACCTCTACAATTTGTACCTTACCTCCAGCGCAAATTCCGAAAGTTTCACCGTTGGAATGGACGGATCTATACCTTGATGATGTTTTTGGTAAGCACTGCTGGGCTTTACATGGTTTGGATTACAGGTTCGGGTGGAGGGCCTTTTCAATATGCAGGCCTTACGCTCGATACCATTCTTATTTTTTGGTTTGGCATTTTGGCCTGGCGTACTGCCATCAAACGAAAGTTTGTAGCGCATAGTCGTTGGGCTTTTCGGTTATTTTTAGCCGGCATTGGCGTTTGGTTTGCTCGCGTAGGTTACATGGCTTGGGTATTACTGCATCAAGGGTTTGGTTTTAATTCTAAAACCTATTTTACCGAATTTTTTGACATTTGGAGTTTTGCTCAATACTTATTGCCATTACTTTTATTTGAAATTTACATTCGAGTCAAGTCTGGCTCCCGTAAAACGCCTAAATATGTACTGGGTGGAACCTTGATTTTGTTTACTTTAATCATGGTAGTGGGTATTTTTGGAGCTACGATTGGCATTTGGATCCCCTTGTTGCGTTAAACGATATTTTATTTTTCTTCCTTTCCCCCGAAGCGTATCAAAGCTGGTGGGCTGGTGGGCTTTTCTCCTCGAGTCTTTGGTTTTACCAACAGAAGGCCAAATCGGGCTAAAACAGCACTAGAGAATCAATACAAGTCATAAAACCCAACTGAGTAAATTGAATCGGCTTTGGTTTCAAATTTCGTAAAGCTTTGCTAAAACATTGTTATTTTCTCTTTGGTAAATCCAACAACGGGAAACTCAATACCAGACAGGTTTTTCGTACTCGAAAATATCAAAAATCTGATAAAACAAAGTCACTGTTTTACCACAGGTAGCGCTTGAATGATCAAACGCACCTGAAGATTGACAAGATGCAAATTCAGGACTTTTGGTTATCAAAAACACTCCCTTCCCTTATTATTTCCCCTCTGATCAAATACTGACTACCCCTCGTCAAACAATTTTTGTGGCCTACAAAAGGAGTCATTCCTTTGTAAGTAACAATACCCATTACCGAAGTCAGCTTGGCTTCAGCTTTACAGAATTAAGTATAACCATGGAAAAAAATTATCGTAACACAGGGTTCGTCTTATTACTCTTGATCCCTCTTATGCTCATTGGCTTCTTTCCTTCATACCTGAGTCAATTAGTCAATTCGAAGAAAAGTATTCATTTCTTAATACACCTGCACTTTTGGGTTGCAGCCATTTGGATCATCTTAATGATTGTACAACCCTTTTTGATTCGTTTCAAACATAACCGTTTGCATAAGCAATTGGGCAAGCTTTCTTACCTTCTGTTTGTCTTGTTTGAGCTCTCCTTGATTCCTTTCATCATAGGCCATTTTCGCTATGCGCTCAAATCAGGAAGTCCAACAATTTTAATTTCGGCCTTGCTTGGGCTAATATTTACAGGGGTACTCTTTGGCCTCGCAATGTTTCACCGAAAAACCTCCAGCTTGCACATGCGCTATATGATTGCACTGGCGTTTATGTTTTTGTTTCCTCCCGTGGGCAGAATCATTATACGGGTACTCGGAGGCTCTTTCCTGGCGGCAGTTCACGTAAACTTTACCTTAATCAATCTGATTTTACTGGCCCTCATTTTCCTCGACAAAAAGCACCAACGAAACTACCAACCCTACCTCGTTGGCCTCTCTGTTTTTATATTTTCTCAGGTCTCATTGCACACGTCGTTTGTTGTTTTTGGATTGTAGAAGCTAGATACAGAGGAATCATATACATCATATAACCCAAAACTCGCTTAAACCAATGAACAAAAAAACTCAAAGAATTGATACAGAAGTACTTCATTCACAAAAGAAGGCAAACAATAGGCTGAAATTAAGCGCCAAAACCTGGTTTATTGTAGCTGTAATAGGCCAGTGGATGTTTGCAGTGTATGTAGCTGGAATTTATTGGCTATCGGCCTTACAAGGCAAGTTTGCCCAATGGGACAAAGTAGTTCCCAAGGGTTTTGTAAAAGGAGATACTATGGGCAATACCGCGATGATTGTGCATATGCTGCTGGCGTTTGTCGTCATTGTAGGCGGGCCTTTGCAATTTGTGCCTGGTATTCAACGAAAGTATCCCAAGTTTCACCGTTGGAACGGACGAGTATATATGGTGATGGTTTTTCTGGTAAGCAGTGCAGGATTGTACATGGCCTGGGCTAAAGGAGGCATTGGGGGGCCTTTTCAATATGCGAGCAGCACCCTGAGTACTATCCTCATTTTTTCATTTGGCATTTTAGCCTGGCGTACTGCCATTCAACGAAAATTCAAAGCCCATAATCGTTGGGCTTTTCGATTATTTCTGGCCGGAATCGGCGTTTGGTTTGCTCGTTTGGGCTTTATGAGCTGGATCATCATCCATAAAGTATTAGGATACAATCATAAACCCTATTGGCCTCATTTTTATGATATCTGGAGTTTTGGTCAGTATGTATTGCCTTTGCTCATGTTTGAGATTTATTATCGTACCCTGGAAAAGTCGGGCAAAAGCCGCAAATACGCAGTGATGAGTGTCTTGTATTTTCTTACCTTCCTTACGATTGTAGGCATTATTTCGGCAACCATTATCCTTTGGATACCGCGTCTCTCGATGATATAAGAGTATGTTACTTAATTGGTTTTTACCAGACCATATTTCAGATTAAATGGCTCCGAATTATATGATTCACAATACATTGCGCAATCCTATAACAATGGAGCCATCTAACTATATTATGCATTCTCAGCTTCCATTTTTTTGGAGGCGAGTTTCTCTATCAAATCCGGTACTTTCTCAAAAGCCGCGGCCAATCCGTGGGTTTTACCAGCTTCTAGAAAAGATATTTGGTCTCCTTTGGTTACCAAAAACCCCATAGGCTGAATACCCACTGCGGCTCCTGCGCCCATTCCTTCGCCTTTGCCAGTTTTGGGCTGAGAACCTTCACCTCCGCCCGAACCAAATCCCATGCCTACCTTGATCACGGGTACACACTTAAACTCGCCCAATTCAAATTGCGCTCCTACTACAGTTTCGGTAGTCGCTTCTGATTTAATAAACGTTGTAATTTTACCTAGTAATTCTTCAAAGTGTAGTTCCATAACATATTTGTAGTTAAATTAAATAATTGCTTTTATAATGTAAATGGGTCTGTTTCTCAGGTCTACCCGCAATTGATTTTGGCCTTGAAAGTTTACATACACCTGCCCTCCCCAATGATTCACCCAACTAAAAGCCGGGTATAATTGGGCATTGGCTACGAAGTTGTCAGTGTCGATATTCACAAAAAAATGCTTGACCTTAAACGACTTTGCCAGCCTCCACATTTTTTTCTTTTTTAAAAATCGTTTTGATGTTTTCTTGTATTGGCGCTTTCGTTTTTTTGAGCTTTTTTTCTTGCGAGATTTCCCCATTTTTTTCAATGGATAAAACTCAAAGCGCATAAAAAGCAAGCGCATCTTGACCTTCACAATTTCATCTTTATCAGCCTCAATATTTGCCTTCACCAGCCCTCTTACCTGTACATAGTATTGATTACTGAAAGTATCCAGATAAAGTACCAGGGGCACAAATAGCAGATACATTACCAAGGCAACTAACAAGCATAAAATAATGAATAAAGCCATTGATCTTTTTTTCAAATAACTGAAGATTGTACTCAAAAATGAATGACTTAGATCAAGCAATTATTTGATGTTCATCAGGAAAATTTATGAGATCGCATCTGAATACATTCGTGTTTTTAAACAATGTTTTGTGGTGGTAATAAAGCGTTGTTTTCAGGGGGGTGTATAAACCATAGCCGTCAGGCTAAGGGTTTAATCTTTTAAAAAACGACTTCATCGCCTCCGCTTGTGTCTCACAAGCGGATCGAAACCTCGATTAAGTGAAGTTTGAGGACGTTGTCGGTTCGTGGAGACACGGAACCGAGGCGGAAAGAAGTAATTTTTAAGATAAGTTTTGGTTAGCCTGATGGCTATGGTGTATACACGAGGTAGTACACCTCATACACCGTCAAACACTCCAGTTGTTAGGCAACTCACTCACTTTTTTTACAAACATTACCTATCCATACCTGCTCTAATCGCACTTTTCACGCTTTTTCACTGGAAATTATTCAAAAAATTTGCATTTGACTGAAACCCATCGCACCTTTGCAGTGTATTAGTAAAGTAGTACACTAAATCACTAAAAGAAAAATGATAGAAATTGAGGATTTATCATTTGGCTACAACAAGAAGCCACTCCTTTTTGAGCAATTGAATATTTCGATGCCGTCTGGAAATATCTATGGCTTACTGGGAAAAAACGGAGCGGGTAAATCTACCTTGTTGAAACTAATTACGGGTTTGTTGTTTCCAAAACAGGGTAAGCTCGAGGTAGTTGGTTTTCAGCCCAAAACACGTTACCCTCAATTTTTACAGGAAGTGTACCTGGCTACGGAGGAGTTTTATCTACCTCCTATGAAGATAGAGCAGTTTGTACGCTTGTACAGCCCCTTCTATCCTCGATTTAGTCATCAAATGTTCCAGGGATACATAGAAGAATTCAATTTGCCCCTCAAGCAAAAACTCTCGAGTTTGTCTTACGGGCAAAAAAAGAAATTTCTACTATCCTTTGGGTTGGCTACTGACTGTAAATTGTTGATTTTGGACGAACCCACTAATGGGTTGGATATTCCATCTAAAAGTCAATTTAGAAAAGTAGTAGCCAGTGCCATTCACGAGGAGCGCAGTTTTATTATCTCTACGCACCAAATACGTGATATGGAAAACCTCATAGACCCGATCATTATTCTGAATGAGGGTAAGGTGGTTTTCTTTCAAGATTATGAACAAATTTTGCAAAAACTTGCCATTAGTAGACAAAACGTTTTGCCAGCAGAAGAAACCCTGGTATATGCCGAATCTACTTTGGGAGGATATCATGTAGTAACCAAAAATACCGGACAAGAAGAAACAAATGTGAGTCTGGAGCTATTGTTTAATGCGGTAGTAAGTAATACAGCCAAAATCAACGAAATATTTAATTAGCATTATGAACAAATACTTTGATTTCTCGAGATTTTGGTTGCTACTCAAAACAGAGATGCTCAAGGGACGCCGGGCAATTTTGATGACCCTAACAATTATTCTGGGGATCATGACGGTAGGCACGTTTACCGAACCAGTCATGGATGATAATAAAATCATTCACGCCGAAAACTTCGCCTATGGCTTATTTATCGGAGGTTTTATCTTAAGTAGTTTGGCTTTTAGCAGCTTGAGTAGTTCGCTCAAGAGTTATCAATACCTTACGTTACCAGCTTCTACTTTTGAGAAGTTTCTGAGTATGTGGCTGCTTACTTGCATAGGCTGGATGGTAGTCTATACCTTGGCTTACTCTATATGTGCTCCGCTGATTAACCTCATAGGACAGCTTGCAAGCAATAGTGTGGTCATTGTACCTTATCATCCATTGGGTGGTTTTATTGTCACTACTTTGAAGTTTTACTTTGTATTACAGGGCGTCTTTTTAGTAGGGGCAGTTCACCTCAAAGGATACGTGTTGCCTAAAACCTTGTTTGTGCTAGTCCTGTATGGAGTTTTGTGTATGTTAATATTTTACCTTTTCTTAGGCGATATGGTAAATAGTGAAGTAGAGCAAACCCTGAATGATATTGATTTTTCAATCACGACTCTCCATATATTGTGGTCAGTATTGGAATGGGTATTTTGGTGGCTTTTTGCTCCACTATGCTGGATCATTACGTTTTTAGGACTCAAAGAAAAGGAGGTGTAGATTGGACTTTAACGATAACCAACCCATATATATGCAAATAGCTGATCATTTTTGTGAGAATATTTTACTCCAAAAATGGCAGCCAGGCGACCGTATACCTTCAGTAAGGGAGATGGCCGTCAAGGTGGAAGTAAACCCCAACACTGTCATGCGTACTTTTAATTATTTACAGGAAAAAGGGATTATTTTCAACAAGCGAGGGATTGGCTATTTTGTGTCAGAAGATGGATTTGAACGCACCAGAGCGTTGCGTAAGCAAGATTTTGTTACCAAGGAGTTGCCCATTGTTTTCAAGGCAATGCAATTGCTTCAATTAACTGTAGACGATTTGCTGGTGTATTATCAACAGTATCAAAAGGATCAGAACCAAGGGATGGATAAAAAAAAGTAGTGACTCGGTTTCCAAACCATCAACACCATGAAAACAAGTAAAAAAATATTGATATTCATCGCAGGGTTTGCCCTGGTATATTTGATCGTGGGGCTTACACTCCTACGCAGCGAAATACAGGAAGCTCTAGAGGTTGCCAACAAGCAATTAAAAGAGGTGCCGGTTGGGCAATTCAATAAAATTAAACTTTCGGCTGGTTGGAAGGTACAAATCAGACAAGGGCTCAAATTTAGAGTAAGATTGGCCTCAAAGGAGGCGGCAATTTTGAAGCCAACACTTACGGTTAAAGAGGGCACCTTGTACATGAACATTCCTTCAACTCAAGCAAAAAATACTGCTTTACAAGCTAGGATGACCATACCAACTTCTACGCTCAAAGCCATAGAAGCCATTGGAAACACGACCATTCACTTGACTGGTTATCAATCTGATACGCTACAGGTAACGCTGAAAGACAAAAGCGTGTTTATGGTAAAAGACAATAAAGTCAAAAAGCTCAACTTTAACACCTCGGGGCAAGCCCGCATTCAATTATCTGCTAAATAATATGCCTATGATCACAGCCATCATTTAAATATATGTACGGAGCAAAGCATTGCTCTTGTAAATGTTCCCAGGCATTTAAAATCTCCAGTTTTTTAATACTCAACGCTGTTTTTGGTGAATACCAAAGCAGGAAAACTAAGTACACTATCTACTAAGTCTGACACATTGATTCAGCATTAGAACAAGATTACTATGTCTGCTCACGACGGCCATAGACAGGTATAGTATGCCCTTTTCTAACAACTGAAGGTCAGTAATCATCACAGTTTTTTAGATATAATGAATAAATATTCATTTAACAACGCTAACATATAAACATCATCAAGAAATTACCATGAAAAAGATCATCATCGGACTATCATTATACCTGCTATCAATGATGTCCACCTTGGCCCAAAGTCAACATACCATCAGTGGTTATCTCAAGGATGCCAACAATGGCGAAGCATTGATAGGAGCCACAGTTTATATTCAAGAGCTCGCCAATGGTACCACCACCAATGCCTATGGGTTTTATTCCATCACCCTTCCGGCAGGTACGTACCACCTCAAGTTTCAATACATTGGTTTTGACGATCTCCAGCGAGAAATCAAGCTGGAAAAAGATATGAAACTCAACCTGGAACTGAAACCCGAGAACACTCGACTTCAGGAAGTAGTAGTCACCGATAAAGTGCCCGACGAAAACGTGCGCAATACCGAAATGAGCGTATCTAAGCTAGATATCAATACCATTACGAGTATGCCTGCCTTTGCCGGAGAAGCCGATATTATCAAAAGTATCCAGTTTTTGCCAGGGGTAAGTACCGTAGGCGAAGGTGGTTCTGGATTTAATGTGCGTGGAGGAAACGTGGGGCAAAATTTGGTACTACTCGATGAAGCACCCGTGTATCAGTCTTCACATTTATTTGGGTTCTTTTCAGTATTTAACCCCGATGCGGTCAAGGATGTAAAGCTCTACAAAGGTGGCATTCCTGCCAAATATGGCGGGCGGTTGTCTTCCATCTTGGATGTGCGCATGAAAGAAGGAAACAATAAAAAATTCAACGTATCAGGTGGGTTGGGCACCGTGTTTAGCCGTTTGGCGGTAGAAGGGCCCCTCAAAAAAGACAAAGCTTCTTTTATTGTCGCAGGTAGACGCTCTTACGCCGATTTATTTGCTAAAGCTTTTACAGATATCCTGGAAGATGGAGCCGCGCTTTATTTCTATGACCTGACGGCCAAGGCGAATGTAAAATTTAGCGACAAAGACCGTCTTTATTTATCAGGGTATTTTGGACGCGATGTGTTCAAATTTGACAGCCGTCAGGGATTTAACTGGGGCAACAATACCGCTACTCTCCGCTGGAACCACGTATATGGTAACCGTTTGTTTTCGAACATCAGTGCCTATTATAGCAACTATGATTATGGGTTTCAGTTTGGCGAAAGTGACATAGATAAATATGATTGGAAAGCCAGGGTGATTACTTATAATTTCAAACCTGAGTTTACCTTATTTATCAATGCTACCAACGAACTTACTTTTGGCGGGGAAGCCATTTTGTATCGTTCAGAGCCGGGCAATGCCATCAGTGTAAGTAATGGCGTAAGCACCAACATAGGCCTGGAAAAACGTAATGCTTTTGAGGGCGCCTTGCACGTAGGCTATGACGAAAAAATCACTGACCGCTTGTCTATGCATTGTGGATTGCGCTTTAGCTACTTCAATTATTTTGGAGGCACGGTATACCACTATGACCACACGACTCCAGGCACGCAAAAGCCTTTGGTGGGTATTACAAGCAAAGGAGATCAGGAATCTATTGCCAACTATTGGAACCTGGAGCCAAGGTCGTCTTTTCGCTACCAGCTCACTCCTACTGCTTCTATCAAGGGGAGTTACAACCGAATGGTGCAGTACATTCATTTGATTTCTAATACCACGGCCTCTACTCCTATTGATATTTGGCAACCTTCTACCAATAATATCGAGCCTCAAAAGGCCGATCAGGTAGCCTTGGGGTATTTCCAAAACTTTCGCAAAAATCGCTATGAGTTTTCGGCTGAGGTGTATTACAAGTGGACCCAAAACCAGATTGATTATATAGATGGAGCCGATTTGTTTATTAATCGTTTTATAGAAAGTCAAATACTTTCGGGGCGAGGTAGGGCTTATGGACTGGAACTGTATGGAAAGAAAAATCGTGGACGTCTAACCGGATGGATTAGCTATAGTCTGGGTAAATCAGAGCTAAAGGTAGATGGTATCAACTTTGGCAATGATGTAACAAACCGTCAGGGACAATGGTATCCTACCCGATTTGACCAAAGACATAACCTTAAAATTGCCGCCTTTTATGAGCTTACTCCCAGGATTTCTCTATCAGCTAACTTCAGTTTTGTCTCAGGTACTCCTACCACTTTCCCTACCGATAGGCTTGCTATTCAGGGATATGCAGTGCCTTATGTAAGCGACAACAAACGCAACAATGTGCGCATTCCCAATTATCATCGTCTGGATGTATCGGTTCGCTTTAACAACATTTGGCGAGGCCGAAGAGGGCGTTCGGGAGAGGATAACCTTACCATAGCCATTTACAATGCTTACGCGCGACAAAACCCGTTTAGCATTTATTTCTCACAAGAAATAGATAACCGACCTACGGCAGGTACCCCAGTGAATACCCGCGCTCAGCAGCTTGCTATTGTGGGCACCTTGATTCCTTCTATTTCTTACAATTTCAAATTCTAAAATCTCACTTATTTTCAAAAGCGAAAACCAATGAAAAAATTACTCTATATATTATTAGTTGTGGTGGGTTTTGCCTGTGAATCTACCATCAATCCCACGCTCGAAAATGCCGAAAAAATATTAGTCATTGACGCTTGGGTTAATCAGAAAATGGAGCGCCAGGAGATTAGAATTACTCGCTCTCAATCTTATTTTGATAATACCCAACCTACCAAGGTGGCTGGTGCTATCGTTACCGTGGAGGATTTAAACAATGGAGCCATATATACTTTTCAGGAAGGTACTGATGCTTACTTCTGGGAACCCAACGGAACGCCTTTTGGCGAAACTGGGCATCAGTATAGACTTACCGTAACCACCAATGGGGAAACTTTTGAAGCCCAGTCAACTTTAGGGCGGCACGTGGCCATTGATACAATCATGTTTCATCATGAAGAAAAAAACCTCTTGGTAAGAGAAGCACATTATGAAGCGGAGTTCTTTGCGACTGACCCTACTGGCCTGGGAGATGCTTACTGGATAAAAACCTGGAAAAATGATCAATACTTGGGTAAACCTGGCGAAATAAATATTGCAGTAGATGGAGGGTTTACCGCTTCACAAGCCGTAGATGGACAGGTATTTATCCAACCTATTCGCCGTGACTTGATCAACCCGCTGGACAAAGTACCAGACAAACAAAATGAATTTTTACCTCCTTACCTGCCAGGCGACAAGGTCTATGTAGAAATACACACGATTGACCAACAAGCTTTTGATTTCTTATGGGCGGTTTATTACCATACCAATCACCCTGGAGGGCTTACCGAATTGTTTACGATTCCGTTGGCCAATGCGCCTACCAATATCAAAAATACCCAGGGTGGTACTACCAAAGTAGCGGGCTTTTTTAATGTGGCGGCGGTAAGCACCAAAGCGCAACAATTAACCCAGGAAATTGCCAATCAAGCGCAACAAAAATAATGTACACACTTGATAGGCTTTTTAGTGCAGTCAGTCACATAATCTTTCATAATTTCTGGCCTTTGGTCTTACTGAAAGGAGACCAAAGGTGATTGAACCACTTTTGGGAACCTGACTTATCTGGTAATAAAGCAACTTTATGCTCTCGAGAGGCTTTTGTGGGTCTCCCTTCGGTAAGACCCACAAACTGGAGGTAAATTCTAAGTATTAAAAGTCAGATGACCACACTATAAAATCTATCAGGCACAAAAAAAATAAATCATATGAATACCACCATCACGCATACAGATACCCTTATGAAAGCCGTCGTTTGCAATCAATACGGCTCGCCCGAAGTACTCAAAATCAAAAAAGTACCCAAACCAACCCCCAAACCTAATGAGGTATTGGTAAAAGTACACGCCGCTACGGTAGCCGTAGCAGATGTCAGAATTAGAGCGTTTGATGTTCCTATTTCTTTCTGGATTCCGGCTCGCATAACTCTAGGGCTTACCAAACCCAAAAACGCTATTTTAGGTGTAGAACTGGCTGGAGAAGTAATAGCCATTGGTGCTAAAGTCACTGATTTTGAGCCAGGCGACCAAGTATACGGCTCAAATCTAAGCAGCTTTGGGGCGTATGCCGAATATGTATGCTTACCAACCAAGGGGCCATTGGCCAAAAAGCCGAGCAACCTAAGCTATACAGAGGCTGCTGCTATGCCCATTGGCGCTCGCACTGCACTACACTTTCTGAACCGAGCCGAGGTAAAACCTGGACAAAAGGTATTGATTTATGGGGCTTCGGGTAGTGTAGGTACTTATGCCATACAGTTGGCCAAATACTTTGGAGCTAAAGTAACGGCCGTTTGCAGCGAAGCCAATTTTGATTTGGTTCGATCGCTGGGGGCAGATAAGGTAATCAACTATCGAGCATCTGATTTTGCCCAACAACTTGAGGCATACGATGTATTCTTGGAAGCCGTAGATAAATGTCCATTCTCGATAGCCAAAAACGCGCTCAAAGCCAACGGCATTTATCTCAATATCACGCAACCATTCCCAAGTTTTTCCCGGTTTTGGGCTAACCTCACCACCAGCAAAAAAGTAATGATGGCTGATAATCCACCTACTACCCCCGAGGGTTTATTGTTTCTCAAAGACTTGGTAGAAAGAGGAGCGCTTACCCCAGTAATAGATCGCACCTACCCTTTGGAAGACATCGTAGAGGCACATCGCTATGTAGATCAGGGCCATAAAAAGGGAAATGTTGTTGTGACAATTGATTAATTAAAACCATAAAAAAATGACTACAGAACGTAAAACCGCCATCATCATAGGAGCATTGTTCTTAATCTCTACTACCTCTTTCTTAATTGGGGATCAATTAATTGCATCGGTTATAGGCAATGCTGAATACCTTAAAAATAGTCATCCAAATAAAGGGCAAATTGCCCTGGGGGCTATTCTTCAGTTTGTCAATAACATTGCACTCATTGGCATAGGGTTGATGTTTTTACCCATTTTGAGGAAATACAATTCCAATTTAGCCTTTGTCTACCTAATTACCAGAGTCGTTGAAGGAACTTTACTTTTTGTAAGTGCCATCAGCATTTTATCTATCATTCCATTGAGCGAACAATATTTAAAAGCTGCTAAAGCCGATGTGGCCCATTTCGAAACTTTTGGTATATTATTGAAATACGGATGGTACAAGGCTTTCCAATTGGCTATGATTGTCCTCAGTTTTGGTAGTTTCTTTCTATGCTATTTGTTATACAAGACAAAGCTGGTTCCGAGAGTTTTCAGCATTGTAGGCTTCATTGGATACGCCGCATTGTTGGCTAAAATACTTTCCGAGATTTTGGGCCTCAGCGCTGGTCTGGAAATATTATACCTACCAGGGACCTTATTTGAGCTATTGATGCCTCTCTGGATTATGGTCAAAGGATTTAATATTTCAGCGAACACGTCAAATGATCATTAAAGTATCAAAATACTTCATACAAGTGATTGCCTGTCAAGTAAGGTGTTCAGAATTTAAAAAAAGCTCCCCGTGTTTTTGAAGCCTTTTTGGGTTTTAAAAATTAAAAAAGATTTAATTGATAGAATAATATGCCTATTTGAGTTCCATAATAAAAATGCGTGTTTTGAAATACCATCAAAAGCCCCTCTTACTCCCTTTCGGGGAGAGTAAGAGGGGCTTTTGATGGTATTTCACAACAGCCATTTTTATTACAAAACTCAAAAGGCTATATTATATAATAATCTGAGCTTCTG
>DMXI01000311.1 GCA_003483885.1 Microscillaceae bacterium | reverse complement strand
GGTGCCCAAGATTACTTAGCAGCGGCCAATCGGGCTTCTCATCCTACACTTAAGGCTTTTTTGCTGAAAAAACACAATAGTTATCAAACATACAATGACACCTTCCCTACTACTTGGCACGTGAAGGATGCTAGCGGCATTGTCCCTACTGAAATGTGCAAGCAATACTCGGCATTTGAAACGGAAATAGCTACTAATGAAGAGCCTATTTATACCCTTATTACAATGTTGCCTTGCGAATATCTTTGGGCTTGGCTAGGCAGTGAACTTTCGCCACCAAGTAATGGAAACTTATATGCCGATTGGATCACAGGTAATGACTATCCAGATGGCGCTTACACGATGGGGAACTTTATAGAAAGTTATCGCCAACAATACCCCATAGATGAACCCAAAGCCCTCAAGCTGTACACTCAAGCAATGACTTACGAATATCAGAATTTTAAAGTGGCAACGGAATAGTACCACTTGAGGAGAGTACGCTAAATTGAGACAAAAAGAGTGATTGGTAAAATCAATGCTGGTGGCACTTTTGAAAGGCTTTTAAGAGTAGAATTTAATGTTCCTGCAATTCGAGTAATTACTTTTAAACAAATGCTTACCTGTCTTGCTTATAATGGAAACACATCTTAAATAAAATCTATTCCTACTCATGATGTTTAAAAAGCGCGATTCAGGACTCTTGTCATTGCCTCAATTTATATCTTCCTTCATTTGTAGTTGTTTATTTAGATTAATGAAGTCGTCTCGACTTTTAATAATGAATTACAAACAGCTCATTTTGCCCGCTAACTTCGAGATTTTTTATCGCCGTAACGCTGCTATGGCTCAAAAAAATCGCTTTATTATCGAACAAAAGCAGCTATTTTCAACAACATCCTAAAAGTCGAGATGACTTCAATCAATTGTTCTGAGCACCAATCGCACCTTGTATAATGCACCAAAACGCTGGCAACACATCTATGAGCTGGTATTTTGGAAATCATAAACTACATAGGCTTATGACTACTATAACAAAAGCTCAAACAAATCAATCAATAATCAACTATACGGCATCAGATGAGTACTAAAATCATTAGAAATACCTTTTTAGAAATATTACAAATCGGGTTTGCGATCTTTTTTGCCAGTATTGGCCTCAAAGCATTTCTTTTGCCTAATGGCTTTTTAGACGGAGGCGTTACTGGCATTGCCATTCTTTTTAGTGAACTCTTTAATCTCAATATTTCGTTTTTGCTTCCTATTATTTCTATCCCATTTTTTATCATTGGGTACTTTCATATTACCAAAAGAATTTTGTTGAAATCAATCATCTCTATTATTTGCTTATCGCTGATGATTCATTTCGAAAATTTCAAATCAATTACTGATGATAAATTGATCATTGCCATCTTTGGAGGCATTTTTTTGGGGGTTGGTATAGGAATGGCTATCCGAAATGGGTCGGTGCTAGACGGCTCAGAGTTATTAGGGTTGTACTTCAACAAAAAGTACGGCTTTTCTATTGGCTCTATTATCTTGCTGTTCAATATTGTACTTTTTTGCATTACTGCTATTTTGATTTCTGCTGAAGTCGCCATGTATTCTATCCTCACCTATCTTGTCACTGGAAAGGCAGTTGACTTTACCATCCAAGGATTTGAAAACTATGTAGGGTTGATGATCATCTCCAAAAATAGTGGCGAACTTCAAGAGAGTTTTTATCAGAAAATAGGACAAGGTACCACCATCTACCAAGGCGTAAGAGGATACGGAAGAAGTGGTATTTCGGAGCCTAAAGAGATTATTCACGTGGTAGCCAACAGAATTGATGTCATGCGCATTAAACGGATGATCGAAGAAATTGACTCTAATGCCTTTGTCATCGAGTTTGATGTAAATAATGTGAATGGTGGAAAAATAAGAAGGTATTTGAGTAAGCACGAAAATTAAGGTTTTACCAGTACCTGGGCTTACTGAAATACACTTAGTATAGACTGCCTCTCAACAATGACCCTTGTATAGAGGCAGTTAAATACTCCTAATATGGCTAATATCACCGCTTAAAAAAGGTCACTACTTTTCGAAGTGGTTTCCATTCCCAAGCCTTCAATGGCTTATCAAGAGGGGTCTCAAAAGTGTGGTTCACATAGTTGCTCAGCGTCTTGATAGATATGGCATGAATGACCGCCAAAATGTGTGCTTCGGTATATCCTACCACTAAAAACTTTTGGGTTTCTTCTGGTGTAGGCCACCCTCTTGATAACAGCATATGCACGGTGAAATTTCTGAGCACATTTAATTTAGCATCTGACAATTCTCTTCCTTCCCGAAGTTCGTCAACAATTTGACCTGGTATTTTTGCTTTCATTTGCCCCATAAGCGAATGAGCCGCCACGCAATAATCACAATTGTTCTCAAAACTAATTGCCAGAAAGATCACTTCAATCTCTGCTGGAGAAAAACCAGATTCTTTACGAAAGGCATTCACCGCAAACATGTAGGTCTCCTGCAAAGCAGGATAGTTGGCCATGTTTTTTTGAAGGTTTGGAATATATCCAAACTTTTGCTTTACCTGTTGTAATACTTCTTGTTGGCGATTGTTGGCATTTTTTAACTCTACTGGTGCCAGTGTTATTTTATATGCATTTTTATTTTTCATTTCAATATTTACTGTTCTACAATTGTTGTTTAATTAAATAACTTTATTCGTTAAAAACTTTTCCTAAAAAGCGAATGGCGTCTGCTTCAAACTGCTGTGAAATCTCTTTTTTAGGAGCCAATACTTCAAAAGCATGGGGTACCCCTTCTACAAGATAAGTCTCACACTTCACCCCAGCATCGTTCAAGCGTTCAGCATACGTAGTGTATTGGTCAAAAAACAGATCCAATCCACATTGCCCAATCCAAGCAGGAGGCAGTCCACTTAAGTCCTCACGTCTGGCAGCTGCTGCATAAGCTGGCAATGACGCTTGCCCTGGCAAATGTGGCTTTAAATAGGCCTTCCAGGCATCATAATTGACCTTATTATTCCATATAAAATGATTTTTCTTATCAAGTGCGCGATTTATTGCAATGCGATCGTCCACCATAGGGTAAAACAAACACTGTACTTTAGGTTGAACTCCTCCTTCGTCATATATTCGCTGAACAAGTGCTGCGGCAAGCCCTCCTCCAGCACTATGACCAGCGATGGCAAGTTTTTCTAAATCAAGTCCTCTTTTGTCAACATGAGCAATCAGCCAATGCCACGCACGAAAACAATCATCAAGATTTGCCGGAAATGGGTGACGAGGCGCCAAGCGATATTTAGGAACAAATACCTCCACCCCAAGCTCATTCACTACCTTACTAGCAATACTATTCAAGTGAGCAGGCTTTCCGGCCCAATGTCCCCCTCCAAATATCCATAAAATAGCCCCCTTAGGCGCTTTTGACTTTGGCGAATAAACCAATAAGTCTACTCCATTCTCTACTACTCTTGATACATTTACCCCTTTTGCAAGCTTGGTTTGTGCACCAATATCATATAGGAGCCGAGAAATTTTAAACCACTTACTCCAAGGCAGTCTTGGAGTAAGCTTTACAATTTTTCTAATCTCTGGCCGCAATTCTTTGCTATTCATTTTTATAGATGTTTTGAAAACCAGTCTTGAGCAAGTGTACTACCACGTTCGTAACCATCGAAATAAATACCATAATGTTTTATCCCAGGTATTACCTCATAATAGCATTCCACTCCTTGGCTTTGAAGATATTGGTGGGCAGCTTTACCACTAATCGTTGTGTCAAAAAACTCTTCTTCTCCTGCATCAATAATCATCGTAGGAATCGTAATATTTCTAATATAATCACCAGGTTTGTGAAACCTCATTCGAGCATAGTGAGGAGTACCTACCATTCCAGGAAATTCATCAGTGAGTTGAGCAATTTCGCCACGAGCAACCTGAATAGCCCGTTGTTTCATTAAAGGCAGGAAATCTAGTGGAGGGTTGAACACCATCGGAACCTGAATCGCCATTGCTTTAATTCTTTCATCTTGTGCTGCAGCTGCTACTACAATCCCTCCTCCATAACTCGTTCCCCAGCCACCTATTCGCTCTACATCTATATGAGGCTCTCCTTCCAGATAATCTATCGCAGCTATAAAGTTTTGTACCCAATCAATAGGATCTACCAAATCCCGAATCATACGTACTTTCACCATACTCTCATTGTTTTGGTCAAGGGCTGGCACTTCATCTACTGGTATAACTCGCCCTTGGGAGTCTCCCCAGGATCCGTGTGAAAAGCATATCACAACCTTGCCTGACGAAGCAAATAATGCGGCATAACGTTCTGCGGTTTGTTTGTTTCCACCCCAACCATGGGTAGTCACAATTCCTGGAAGTTTTTCACCTTCAGCAATATTTTTAGGATGGTAGATATCAGCATCTAACGGTACTCCCAAACTCCAAATGGTAATTTTTTCACGCATTACATTAGGAGGCATTTCTAAGAATGGGTATTCTATAGGTTCTTGTGTCGCCATAACATCATTAATTTTTTCGGCCTTGGTTTTTGCTTTTACTTTCCTTTAAAATCATATTGAGGACGAGGTTTACCTGCTTTAATAGCCTCAATAGCACCTTTTAAGCTTCCTTGTACATCTTCAGATATTACTGTTTTTGCTGCCATCTCAGCCATCAGCGCATCTGCAGCGTGTACACCACCATCCGACCAGGCCCGTAACAATTTTTTGTGATCAGCATGGGCCAGTGTAGCAGTTTTGGAAAGCTTTTGTACCCAAGCTTGTGCAGCATTTTCAAGCTGATCAAGTGGTACCACTTCGTTAATTAGTCCGTAGTCAAAAGCTTTATCAGCAGGCAATAGCTCCGCAGTTAATGCCATTTGCATGGCTCTAGTCCTACCTATACGCTCTGCTACCCTTTGTACTCCACCTAAAAGAGTAAACACACCTATAGTAGCTTCTGGGTGGCCAAACTTTGCATTGTCTGCCGCTACGATTACGTCGGCACGCAAGGCAAATTCAAAACCTCCCCCCATACAATGTCCCTGTACAGCCGCTACAATCGGTACTGGTAAATCCTCAAATAAATTACTTAGCTTCACCCCATTTTCAATAAGGCCGTGTACTTCTTGGGACGAAATACCTAACCAAGGGCCTACATCAGCCCCAAAGCTAAAATCGGTACCATTGGCTTTAAGGTAAATCACTCTGGTATCTTTTCGTTGACTCAAATCTATAATGGCCTCCGTAAACTTCTCAGTCAGCTCGTTTGCCAAACGATTTTGAGGGGGATTATTAAACGTGATGGTAGCTACACCATTCTCGTGGGTGTATTCTAAAAGACTCATATTGTTTTGATTTAAATGATAAATGAAGTTTTTATATCTTATGCCATACTGCCAGACATTGCTTGGTTGTGGAAACACAAACCAAAGCAACTTCGCCATTGGTCGTATGATCTTATAGTTGCTATTTTAATGGAGAGTAAAATCAGATAATTGATACGCCTTGGTTTCCACCCCTTCTATTTCTTTAATCCACTCAGTACCAAACTGCGAAGGTGTTATAAATCCATTGAGACGGGGAGTATCTAGTGACAATACTATTAATTTTGCAATGGTTGAAACAGTGAACTGATACGCATCTGGCCCTCGCATTTCGGCAATACCTATTTCATTGTTGGCATTTTTTGCGATGGCCTTGGCATAGATCTTTCCTTTTTTGATTTGCTTTTCATTGGGCCCCTCCGGCAAGAATCGGATCAAACGATTCAGGATCAATTTTCTTAGCCAGTTCAGTTTTCCGTGCATCATTTTGACAACAAATGCAGGAAACGCGGAGTAAGTCTCTATGTTTTGGACATTGGTAGACAATTGGGCCGTGAATAAATCGGCTCTCCAGGGGTGATAAGCGGTCTTGATTAGTTTGCCAAAAATGTTGAAAGCCGCCAACTTGCGCCCAGGTAATGCTTTTTTGTATACCCCTTCTACAAGTACATGCCCAGGGTCCTGAATCTTTTTTAAGGCTGTATTCAAAGAACCTCGTGAAGGTTTTCCCTCACTGGCAAACCCTATGGTAAGATGGGTAGGGTTTACGACCTCCAGGCTAGCCAGCTTGGCTACTATATCCATAGGCACCGAAAATATCCCAGCAGCGGGCAATAGTTTGATACCTGCCTGTTGGGCAGTTTCATGATACCGATACACATTCAGCATATCGGTATACTCGCCTGCTACATCTATATAGTGCACATTAGCCTCGATACAGGCTTCTATCAGGCCCGATTGGGTCCGCGAGAAAGGCCCTGCCACATTTACCAGTACCTCAATATCTGCTAATTTGCCTATAGCATCCTTTGCTTCAAAAATACGTACCGGGCAGTTCCACATTTTGCCAAGTGCTTCTACTTTGGTGCTTCTCCCAGCAAGTATAGGTTGCTTACCTTGCTTGATTAAATATTGGGTCAGTAGTTTTCCAGTAAAACCATTGGCTCCATAGATCAGAATATTGTTTGTAGTTTTCATTTTTGATTAAGTGTTATCACAGTAATTTTTTCACTTTCTGTGTTACTTTTGATGAATTAAATGAGATAAAGCATTATTTTTACTTCCAATTTGAAAGCAAATATAATGCTTTCAAAACGAAAGCAAAATTATGGAGCAAGAAAATTTTAGATCGAATTGCCCAATTAGCTCAGGGCTAGACCTATTTGGAGATAAATGGTCTCTGTTAATCATTAGAGATATGATGTATTATGGGGAAAGGACTTTTAAGGATTTTGCGCAAGCTGCCGAGAAAATATCCACAGCACGTTTGTCTGATAGGCTCAGTAGATTAGAAAAACTAGGCATTATTACCAAGTCTAATCACCCAACCAATAAGAAGGTATTCCTTTATAACCTTACCGAGAGAGGGCTAGACCTTACTCCACTTATTGCAGAATATATTCGCTGGAGCAACAAGCACTTGCCCGACCATATATCTGATGTAGCCAAAGCAATGGCCACACAATTAGAAAAAGATCGGGAAGGTACTATCCAAAAATTTATGGAGGGAAAGTATTTCAATCGTTAGCCAATAGCCTTTTTCTTCGATTAATGAACTATTTGCAAAAAAGATGATATTTTTGCACTTTGTGAATCAAAGTACTTTATAATAAAAAATCAAATACAATGAATACAGTATACAAAAGGCAAACAGTTGTTATTTTTACAAGTGCATTGGTGCTTTTGATCCCACTTATTGCGATGCAATTTACCCCAGAGGTAAACTGGCAACCGCTAGACTTTTTGGTTGCAGGAGTTTTATTAATTGGTGCGGGTTTATTGAGTGAGTTTATATGGAGGAAATTAAATACCAGAATGTATAGAATCGCTGCACTCGTTACTATATTATTGGTTTTGTTGCTTACCTGGATAGAATTGGCGGTGGGCATTTTTGACTCCCCTCTAGCAGGCAGTTAAGTAATAACTCCTGTCTTTCAATAGCTTATAACATCGCAAGAATTGGGTTTTATTATATTTGCTACCACTATAAGTTTGCATAAAATTTTTACCAAAAAACAATGCAAACACTCAAAAATAAGATAATCCTCATTACTGGAGCCAATCGAGGCATTGGCAAATCATTGGTACTGGCTGCTTTGCAAAAGGAGGCAAAAAAAGTTTATGCTACCGGTAGAGATCTCGAGAAAATGCCAGACTTTGCTGACCCACAAGTTGTCCCACTTACACTTGACATCACCAACCCTGAGCAAATAATAGAGGTAGCCAAACAAACCACCGATGTACAAGTGCTTATAAACAATGCCGGTATTTTAACTGCTGGTAATATTTTGGAAGGAGCCTTGAATGGCATTCAAAACGATATGGAGGTCAATTTTTATGGTACAATCAACATGATGCGGGCCTTTGCCCCTATTTTGGAAAAAAATACTCCGGCCAGAATCGTTAATATCACATCCATCGTGGCCTATTCTCCGCTGCCTTCTATTGCGGGATATTCAGCCTCCAAAGCAGCGCTTTATTCAGCTACCCTATCGGCTCGCATAGAACTAGCCAACAAAGGAGTTACTGTGCACGCGGTAAACCCAGGTGCCATTGATACTGACATGAACAAAGGCAATGATTGGGAGATGCCTTCTTCGGATGAAGTGGCCAAAGTAATACTCGATAAGGTAGAAAACGAAGAACTGGACATTATCCCAGAAGACATAGGTTTGGGAATGTTCAATGCCTGGAAAGAGGCCCCTGCTAAACTAGCCGACATTTTTCACAAAATCTATCATAATGAATAGCTACTCATAGACTCATTTTATCAAAAAAGCCTGTTCATCTCTCAACGAACAGGCTTATATATTTATAAAAAAATCAAAGCAGCTTAAAACTGTAACACAGCTCCTGCTTCTTGTTTAAAGCTCTGGATGAACTCATCTACGGTCACACTACCTTTGTTACCTTCGCCCTGTATCCGAATAGATACTTTGCCTTCCTCTTGCTCACGCTCTCCAACAATCAACATAAAAGGAATTTTTTTGACTTCGGCTTCGGCAATCTTTTTACCAGTAGTTTCGGCACGCTCATCGATGTAACCACGAATATCGTTTTCTTCCAGTTTGGTATATACCTCCTGGGCATAGTCGTGGAATTTCTGTGAAATTGGCAAAATTGCGATTTGTTCAGGTGCCAACCACAATGGAAATTTACCCGCACAATGCTCGGTCAACACTGCAATAAAACGCTCTAACGAACCAAATGGCGCTCGGTGAATCATTACCGGACGGTGACGCTCATTATCACTACCAATGTATTCCAGTTCAAAACGATCGGGCAATTGGTAATCTAACTGTATTGTACCCAACTGCCATTTGCGCTTCAGGGCATCTTTGACCATAAAGTCTAATTTAGGCCCATAAAAAGCCGCTTCACCCAACTCAGTAACTGTTCTTAAACCTTTTTCAGCCGCTACATCTACAATGGCCTGTTCTGCCTGTTCCCAGTCTTCGTCTTTCCCAAAATACTTGCCCTTATTTTCAGGATCACGCAATGAAATCTGCGCGGTGTAATCTTCAAAGCCCAAGGCATTGAATACGTACAATACCAAGTCGATTACTTTTCCAAACTCATCTTTTACTTGATCGGGCATACAGAAAATGTGGGCATCATCCTGAGTAAAACCACGTACCCGAGTCAATCCGTGCAACTCTCCACTTTGCTCATAACGATATACTGTACCAAACTCGGCCAAACGCAAAGGTAAATCCTTGTAAGAACGAGGCTTAGACGCATAAATTTCACAGTGGTGAGGACAGTTCATGGGCTTAAGCATAAACTCTTCCCCTTCTTGAGGCGTGGCAATTGGTTGGAAAGAATCTTCTCCGTACTTTTCCCAGTGGCCCGAAGTTTCGTATAGCTTTTTGCTACCAATGTGGGGGGTTACTACTGGAGAATACCCTGCTTTGATTTGGGCCTTACGCATGAAGTTTTCCAGGCGCTCACGCAGCAAAGTACCTTTAGGCAACCATAAAGGTAGTCCCTTTCCTACTCTTTCCGAAAAAGTAAA
>DMXI01000693.1 GCA_003483885.1 Microscillaceae bacterium | reverse complement strand
TGTTTGATGATAATTTTGAGGTGGTCGACATTACGATCGACAAGCTGGCAAAAACGAAAGATGATGACGGCTTTGAAGGAGATGATATCAATTTGATCAATCAATGGGCTTTAGATACCTGGAACAAATTGGTCAATGACGACCAATACCACATTAAGGCGCTAAATTTCTCGACTTATGGAGCTACCTTGATGCATATCGACGAAGGGGGCAATACACTCACTCCTCTATACAATTACCTGAAACCACTTGATCAAGCACTTGAACAACAGTTTTATGGCCGATATGGCGAAAAGGTACAGTTTGCTCTCGAAACCTGTTCTCCCTCATTGGGCATGCTCAATTCTGGTTTGCAAATTTATTGGTTAAAATACCAAAAACCGGAGGTCTACAAACGAATCAAACACACCCTACATTTTCCTCAATACCTGGCTTATCTTTTTACTAAAGAAGCTACCACCGAATATACAAGTATTGGTTGCCATACAGGTATTTGGAATTTTCGTCGTCGTGATTACCACCAGTGGATCAAAGATGAAGGCATTATCAACTTGATTCCTGACTTTAGTACAAGCCCAGTAGTAGCACATTGGGAGGGTAATGGGCAACAAATTCCGGTAGGAACGGGTTTACATGATAGTTCCTCTGCTCTTAGAACTTATTTGCACTTGTTTGACGAAAAGTTCTTGTTATTGGGAATGACCGACACTTGGTGTATTACTTTAAACCCATTTGATCACTCCCCGCTTCGTCCAGAAGATGTTTCACAAGACTGCTTACAATACCTTACAGTGCAGGGAAGACGTGTAAAAGCCTCTCGTTTCTTTATTGGAAATGAGCACGGATACCAATTTAATCGTATGGCAGAGCACTTTGGCAAGCCGCTTGATTACTATAAAACAGTATCTTTTGATGAAAGTCTGTTTAATACAGCACACAATATCCAGGCAGGTGATGCCCGAAAACTAGTACCCCACTCATTCGACGCCAGTGGTGCCCACAAAGCCAATACAAACGATAGCCAGGAATGGAACCTTGCTTCATTTAGTAGTTTTGAGGATGCTTATCATCAACTTATTTATGACTTGATTTCATTTTTTGAACCAGCAATTGCCATTGCTGCCCGTAAAGGACTGCCTAAGTATATGATTGTAGATGGTGAATTTACGGATGATGAAATCTTCCTCAATACGCTTAGCAAATTATATCCATCGGTAGAGGTATTGGTACCCAATATACCCGAAGGAGCAGCTACTGGAGCAGCTCTTTTGATCAATCAGTATCTGAATCCTCAAATGCAAAAACCAGAACTTCAGTTTAAGAAATATTAATTATGGATCAGAGCAGGCTAGACTAACTCCTCACCAACAATTGGTAATGCCTCTGATTTTTTGAGTTCAATATAATTAGTTGTTATTCAAAGTTTTTAGTTAGTGATATGGAAGATTTAGAAATCAAAGGAGAAAGTGGTGTTTTTTACATTCCTAATGTCTTGATGAATGCCAGCACAGGTGTTTGTGAGATTTCGGGAGAGTCTTATCTCGAGGACACCGATGAGTTTTATAACACAATTATCAAATGGATTGACCAGTACCGGGTAGAAATCAAAAAAGCGATCACTTTCAACTTTCGCCTTACTTACTTCAACACCAGTTCTTCGCGTGGAATTCTGAATGTACTACGCACCCTTAAAGATTATGAAGATAGTGGTGCCCAAGTAGAAATTAATTGGTATTACCCAGATGATGATGACAGTATTGCCGAGGAGGCTGAGGACTATATGGTGAGCACGGGTTTAAAAATCAACATGTTTTCTTTTGAAGCAGAGGATTAAATTAATGTACTTGTTTAATCTTTACGATTTCTAAAAAATATAAAGAATACCAAAGCTCAATAGAACCAACTCTAGAGAAGTGCTTTGGTGTTCTTTTTTATAAAGAAATCGCCTCTAATTAATCAATAGATGTACCGACGACTTACCCAAACGCTCAGCGCTTTGATGGCCAAAGCCCCACAAGGCAAAGCCTCGATCACTTTTGAGGATGCCCCCAATTACGCTGCAAAGTTTGATGGACAAGTACACCTCTATCAAGAACCTCCTCCTGTTTCTCAAGCAGCCCCTCCTATTCCTCTGGGGTATACCCTTCCTTCTTCGCTTATCCAACACTTTCAGGCAGGGTCCAAAATCACTTATCTCGATTTTACCCATCCTGGTTTCCGTTTTTGCCTCCACCATCTCATTGATCCAGACAACCATGTGGTGTATCATCCAGGGATCAATTTTCAGGATTTAGCCATTGCTCGCCAAAAACTTCCCACAAAATTAAAAGAGTTAAAAGGCACAGTAGCTTATGTATCGCATGCTGTTGCGGGCCACTATGGTCACTGGATGAGAACCGTCCTCCCGAGTTTACAGGTGTATCAAAAATACCTCTCTCTGGACGCAATAGATTATTTCTATATTGGCGACTTGCCTGTGATTCCTCCTTTTATCCTGGAGTGTTTTGATTTTTTGGGAATACCTACTCACAAAATTGTACACTATCCCTGCAAAGGATCACGTACTTTGATCACTTTGACCGAATCGGAGGCACAAATGAATGGGTTCAATTATATTGACCATAGCGCTTATCAATTTACTCGCACTTTGGTCAATTCTCAGTTAGACCTTACCGATAATTGTTGTTATAACCCAAGAGTGTATATTACTCGCGGAAATGTAGATCGAAGGCAAGTAAAAAACGAAGCCGCAGTTTTTGAACTATTGAGAGAGTACGACGTAGAGTTTAGGGTTTTAGACCAAATCAGTATTCGTGAACAAGCCCAGATTTTTTACCATGCCGATGTCATTATTGCGCCTCATGGCTCAGCCTTGACCAATCTCATATTCGGTCGGGAATCTGGTAAGGTACTGGAATTATTTGGCCATAATTATATCAATAATACTTTTTTTGGTCTCGCTACTCACTCCAAAATGCAATATTTTTATATGAAAGGTCTTGATCAGCCCGCTACTGCCACAGCTCCTCGCGACGAAGACATTATGGTAGATTTAATATCACTAGAAGATTTCTGCAAAACCTATTTCCTCTAAATTGTAGCTCATATTTTAAAATGTGGCTGTTTTATGAAAAATGGCTTTTTTATTGTGTTATATTTGCCAGTCTAATACAAAGTTAAATACTAATTGACTACACATACCATCGTGGTAAAGTAAGATGCAGCCAAAACTTACACTTAAGCAAAAGGTCTACTACATTTTCGAGGGCGGGCACGAGCAATTCAAGAATATTACTAAAAAGTTTGACACCTTTATGATGCTACTCATTTTTATGAATGTGGTAGCGTTCACCGTAGAAACTGTCGACTTTGTTCATAAATCAATGGGGGTTTTCTTCTTTTGGTTTGAAAATATATCCATTACAATTTTTACCCTCGAGTATCTGATAAGGCTTTGGTGCATTACCGAAAACGAAAAATACAAACATCCTATCAAAGGTCGCCTAAGGTTCATGATTACTCCCATAGCCTTGATAGACCTTGTGGCCTTTTTACCTGCTTATCTCCCCTTCCTATTTCCTACGTTGCGTGCCGACTTCCGGGTTGTACGTGCATTCCGCTTGTTTCGCTTGTTTCGTTTGCTCAAGCTATGGCGTTATTCGGCCTCCATTCGTTTGTTAGTAAAAATTATTATCACCAAAAAAGAAGATTTACAAGTCATCTTTTTTACCATTTTCTTGCTGTTGGTGGTGGCTGCCAGCCTCATGTTTATGATTGAAAAAGAACATCAGCCCGAAAAGTTCTCTAGCATACCTCAAACCATGTGGTGGGCGGTATCTACCCTTACCACCGTGGGTTATGGCGATGTATACCCGATTACCTCATTGGGTAAAGCACTGGGAGCTTTTATTGCTTTGCTGGGCATTGGCTTGTTTGCCTTACCAGCAGGAATTATTTCGGCGGGTTTTATGCAGGAAATAGATCATAATTCTAAGACCGAAATTGTAGAGCAAAATACGACCAGCATCAAAAATGCTTTTTATACATCTCCCTTTAAAATAGGCGAAATGTCAGCTACTCGACGACTCATAGATGTGGTAAGTTTAAAAAGTAGACTGGAACTTTCAGAAGAGGATATTTTTGATGCTATAAAAAACGAAGAACTGCGGATTCGTTATAAGAAAAACGCGCGGGAAGACCGCTTTGCCAATACTTATGTAATAGAGCATTTTGAATGCAATCGGGAATATGGGTCTTACATCAACCGCGATACCAATATTACCATCGTATCGCCGATGAGCTACGCCGAGCACTCTATTGGCCACTTTACCTCTCACCTAGCCAAATACATCAAGGCAGACTATATCTCTAACGAAATGTATGGGGAGGCTTCAGATCTCAATAGTGAATACGCCTTTAGCTTTACCTTTAATGATGCTTTTCGCCATTCGCACGAAGAGGGCATTCCTATTGCCTTTACTCATTTCAAAGAAGATTTATCCTCGGTGATTCAATCAGATGAAACGGTGTTTATCATCAAAGCCAGCGACGAATCAGAACCCGAGCATTTCAACCTGCACTTTGGTGGTCAAAAAGATGAAAAGAACTTTTCTATTGCAAAAAACACTTTCAAAGACATCCCCAAGCTAAAACTGTTTTATCAAGAGCTAAAACAAGTCTTTTCGGTGGCGCCTTACAACTACAAATTTGCAATGCATAAGTATTATGACAATACCCACCCCAACAGTTTGCATCAATACATTGCACGCTCTACCGATGCCGATGTAGCGACCATTTATATCAATGCTGACCTGATAGAGTGGACAGACAACAAAACTTATTTTCAGATCATTAAAGCATTAGGAGATACTATTCGGAAGGTATTTCATTATCGCAGCGACGAAGAAGCACAAACTTTGGTAAAAGAAGACATTGCCTATACCAAAAGCCAAGAAAATAATATATAAGCTTATTTTTCAGTCTTAGCGGACAAGATGGCTATCACTTCCTCTTCATTGATGAGCTTTGCAGGATCAATCATTTTTTGCAACAGTAAACGCTTTGTATTTTGAGAGGGAGTAAGTAGTATCCAATAATATTGAGACGTTTTATAATACTTGAGGCCACCTTTGGGCATATTTTGAGTATTTATTTCACCCTTCATTACTTTTACTACTTCAAAGCCAAAATGTAATCGGTGTATGTTTCTGCCCTGACTTCGGAAACCAGCTCCCCTATAACTTTTGTATTTTCCCAAAAAAATGACTTCTGCCTTGTTCTTTAGGCTATCAGTAATTTCGCCATAATCCAAGGGAGTTTGAGCGTGAACAGTCATATTTCCAATGATAACAAATAACAATAAAGTCAGGCAATGTTTCACAAAATCATTCAGTTTTGGCGGGTAAAATAGCTACTACTTCTTCAGGAGTTATGGAGTGATTGAGTCGGATGTATTTCTCTGCAAATACTTTTCTGGTTTGTTCGGAAGGATTGATAAATACCCAATACATTTGATAACCTTCAAATTTGGAAACTATATTTGCTTCATTCTTGGGTAGACTATAAGTGTTTATTTTCACTATTCCTGGTGTTACTTTCCCTTTCAGCACTTGCTCAATCCCAAAACCATAATACATACGCCATCTTCGTCCCATTTTACCTCCTTTCATGCGCACAGGCATGCAAGGTCCCCGATAGCGTCTATATTTAGCCAACACTACAATATCGGCCTTTGATTTTAAGCTATCGGGAAGGTCTGCTACTGTAAATTCCTGATCTGCCTGGCTCATTACATAAGGAGCAAATAGAAGTAAAATTAATGTAGTTAAGAGGTTGTGCCTCATTATCGGATAATTTTAACTCCAGGAATGGCTGCTTTGATCTTGCGAATATCTCTGCTTGAAATAGGGTTGTAACGTAGTGAGATTTTCTTAAGATTAGTCAATGAGCTAATCGCATCTGGAATGTAGGTAATTCGGTTAAAGTCCAGGTTGAGTACTTCCAGATTGGTCAACTGTAAGATTTCCTCTGGAAACTGCGAAAATGCATTCTTTGCTAAGATCAGTTCTTTGACTGTTTTTAAGTTGGCCACACTTTTATCAATTTTCTTGAGGCTGTTTGTCTCTAAATTCAACACACGCAAATTTGGAAGTTTGGCCAAAGATTTTGGTATAGATTCAAAGTTGTTTCCAGTCAAAAGCACTTCACGAAGCTTCAACTGTTTTTCGGAAAATACATTTGAAAACGACAAGTCAGGATTGTTGCTAAGGTTTAACGTTTTGAGCATAGGCAAGGTAGCTATTCCCTTAGGCAACTTCTTAAAGTAATTAGAGCTCAAATCTAAGTATTCTACTTTTTTGAGGTTTTTGATAGAAGATGGCAATTCAGTCAATTGATTTTTGCTAGCATCGAAATACTTCAGCGCTCTCAGTCCTCCAATATTACTCGGTAATTCGCTAATGCTGTTCTCACTAATATTCAGATGCTTAAGTTTTTTTAGGTTACCAACTCTTCCAGGAAAAGATTCTAATTTATTCACCGAGAAATCTAACCACCTGAGGTCCGAAAATCCCCCTATAAACCCAGGAACTTCTTTAAGGTTATTGTTTCCAAAATCTAGCCTTTGTAGTTTTTTGAGTCGGTTGAGACGTGAAGGTACTTTTTCTAACTTATTGGAGTGCAGATTGAGTACCTTAAGATTTCGTAGGCCACTCAATTCAGGAGCCATTTTCGAGAAATAATTACGCTGCATATCCAGTTTTTCCAGCTTGGGTAGCTTCCCTAATTTATCGAATATAGAAGAGAGGTTAGTATCATGTCTAAACCTTAAACCAATTGCTCTCAAATTATCTAATTGGGTAAACTCCTTGGGTAAAGATTGGAGCTTATTCCAACCGAAACTCAACTCCTGCAGATTTTTAAGTTTGGCTAGTTTTTTAAACAACAAGCGCAAATTAAGGTGAGAGTTGTCAATCAATTCGAGCTTTTCAAGATTTTGTAAACGAGTGATTACTTTGGGTAATCTTCTCAGTTTATTCCAGCTCAGATTTAAATCTTTGAGGTTCTCAAAAAGAGCGATTTCACTTGGTAAATACCTAATATACTGCCACTTAAGGTCTAACACTTGTACTTTATTAGGCTCCTTTAGTGCGTGCGATAATTTTTTGTAAATGATGGTATTGTCACCTTTGGCCAAAAAACCATCCTGCGCCAAAGTCATCGTGCTCAAGAGGGTTATGATTAATCCAGTATTAAAGATATGCTTGATAATGTTATTCATAAATTTTAGTTTCTATAAAGAGTATGTTCTGAGACCATTCCTGTCTAGAATGCTTTCATTTTAATCATCTAATTGCCTGATAGCATATTATTTTGGTTTTAAACGTAAAAATGATCAAAATCTATACCTTTTGAAAAGCAAACTTAGTTTTATTTCTCCCCATAAAGGATTGTACTATTCAGGAAAATTGTCTGTTTCTGTTAAATTATGTAACTTTTTCAATCTACAGTTTTGATCTCATCGCTAATTTTCTGATAATTGCGCAATTT
>DMXI01000379.1 GCA_003483885.1 Microscillaceae bacterium | reverse complement strand
TGATACATAGTAAGGAAAAAACTAGATTTTTAAACATTGATATTGGACTTTTTAGTTGCAAAATTTCTATCGTAAAATTTGTCCAATCGTAAAATGAAACTGTCCTTTATTCACGCCAGGTCTACCCAAAACTTCGTCAAATCCAAAGCCCCAGTCAAGACCAAGCATACCGAAAGCAGGCATAAAAATACGTGCGCCTATTCCGGCAGATCTATATATATTAAACGGATTAAAATCTGCATAATTACCCCAGTTGTTTCCTCCTTCCATAAATGCTAACACAAATATGGTAGCAGAAGGATTCAGCGATATAGGATAACGTAATTCCATTACAAACTTATTGTATACAATCCCAGATTCTTGGTTACCATCAATTCTCACAGGGCGAATACTATTGTTTTGATATCCACGCAAACCAATAATTTCATTTCCTAGCAAGAAGTTTTGTCCAGATAAACCATCTCCCCCCAAAATAAAACGCTCAAACTGGCTATAACCGATATCAGGATTATATAATCCCAAAAATCCAAAATGTGCGCGGGTATGGAATACTAAATCACCTACAATAGGTGTAAAAAACGAAGCATCAAACATCCATTTGTGGTATTCTATCAGCTTAAACTTGTCTTCATCAGATGCCTGAGAAAAATCACGGCCGCTAATTATAGAAAATGGAGGGGTTAACTCCACACTCAATGTTAAGCTTGATCCACTACGAGAATATGTAGGGTTGTCAATACTATTTCGTGAGATCGTGGTATTGAATGTAACGTTATGAGAAATACCACTTGGGGTGAGTGCACTAAACTCTTGGTTATTGTAGGCTCGGTAACCTATCGAGTTGATCAAAGTAAAGAAGTTGTCAGGCCATCTTAGGCGACGCCCTAAACTCACTGTAACACTAGATACCTGAAGAGAGCTTAGTATTTGTTGGTTTACAATCAAGCGCTGGATAGAATGGCTAAAAGCAAGCGTAAATGAGTTTGGCTTTCTACCTCCAAGCCAAGGCTCAGTAAATGTAAGCGAGTAAGTTTGGAACTGGGTACCGTTGGCTTGCATTCTCAATGACAATCTTTGCCCATCACCAGAAGGTAAAGGACGCCAGTTGCTCAATCGGCCCATTTTTCTTACCGAAAAATTGTTAAATACCAACCCTAGTGTTCCTATGAAGCCGAAGCCTCCTCCCCAACCACCAGATAATTCAATCTGATCACTGGGCTTTTCTTCTACCTTATATTCTATATCAACCGTACCATTTTCAGGATGAGGCTTTGGTTTAATATCAATTGTTTCGGGGTTAAAGTACTGTAGACCAATAATTTCTCGTTGGGTACGAATAATATTTCTACGGCTAAATTTTTGACCAGGAGGGGTTCGAACTTCTCGCATGACTACGTGATCGCTCGTTTTTGTATTTCCATTGAGTATCACCTTATTAATGGTAGCCTGTGGTCCTTCGTACACTTGCATTTCTACATCTACCGAATCGCCTACTACTGCTGCTTCAACCGGAGTTACTCTAAAAAACAAATAACCGTCATCCATATAAAGAGAGGTGATATCGAGGCGGGTTTGACTAAAGTTTAATCGCCTGTTAAGGTCTTCCAAATCATAAATATCGCCTTTTTTAATTCCGAGTACATCACTCAACTGTTTAGAAGAATATAAATAGTTACCTTTCCAGAAAACATTTCGGAAATAATAGCGTCTTCCCTCATCTACATCAATATCTATATAAACTAAGCCATCGGCCCCACGATAGGCGCTATCTCTCACAATGCGTGCATCTCTAAATCCTTCTTTATTGTAAAAAGCAATGAGTTTATCTTTATCTTCTTGAAAACTACTTCTTACATATTTTGAGCGCTTAAAAATTCTAAATCTATTTTTTTGCTTGGTTGCTTTTAATTTCTTTCGAAGTTTCTTCGCAGAAAACTCTTTGTTACCCGAGAACTTTATCCTACGAATTTTAACTCGACGGTTTTTCTTAACCTTTATTCTCAAAATTACTCCGTTCGCAACCAGTTTATCTGGTACTTCTTTCAAAAAGACTTCCGCATCTAAAAATCCTTTTTCTTCAAAAAAGCTCTTTACAATTTGGGAAATATTTTTTTTCATCGAGGCAGTAAGTATTCTACCCAATGATATATTTTCTGAAATTTTATCCCGTTGACCTCTCCTCAGTCCTTCATAAATTATTCTTGTTAGCCTGGGCCTTTCTTTTACTTGGATATTAAAGTATACTTTTTCCCCTTCTATTTTAGAGATTGATAACTTTACATCTCCGAGAATTCCTTGTTTCCATAACCTTTTGATAGCATCACTTACCTTGGGGCCTGGTATCTGAACCTTATCACCTTTTTTAAGTCCAGAAATTGATATTAATACATTTGGAGATAAATACTTAGCACCCGTTACCGTAACACCACCAATGATATACTGCTTAGGTGTTCGGTAATCAAAATCTACTACTGGGGATTGTGCATACCCAATAGAAAACACTAAAGAGCATATAACAAGCCCTAAAATTCTTTTCACTTGCTTTTTCATCAGTTAATTATTTAATAAATTCACTTGTTCACTTGTCTTACCAAACCTTCGTTCTCTGGTTTGATAGTCCAAAATTGCTTCATACAAGTGTTCTCGCCTGAAATCGGGCCATAGAATAGGTGATATGTAGATTTCGGAGTAAGCTAGTTGCCACAATAAAAAGTTGC
>DMXI01000634.1 GCA_003483885.1 Microscillaceae bacterium | reverse complement strand
GCTTGACCACTTCGTCCATACTTACCGCGGTTTCTCCTCTGATTCGGCGATAAGCACTATCGGTACTAATTTGCAACAAATCAGCTAATTCGTCCACCAAAGAATAATTAGGTGGGATAATTTCCTTAAGTTTTTGAAGAAACCGCTGTTGAATAATATGATTATTTTTTGATGCCATATGTATTTAATCAATAAAATCTATCCCTGGCGATGCCAAAAAGATTGGCTAATAACCAGTGAAGACCTGAGTATATTTTGCAATTTATAACAATCCCACTACAATTTTTGCAAAAAATGCAAATTATTCATCGGCATACATACCTTCTTTCGAATGTTTGGTAAAACTCCTTTCAAACCCAATTTTCTACGGTAAATAACCGTTTCACCCCCTTCGTATCATAACATATCTTTGTGATAACAATAAGGCTAAAAACTAATAGCCTTTAGGGAGGATACAAGAAATAGTCTCCCCATTAAATTAAAAGAACACAAATATCTAAACGGATTATACACTATGAAACAGAGAAATGTCATGAAAAAAACAGTGATGTTTAAAGTAACTGCCCTGATGTTAAGTATAGTGTCAGCAGCGAGTATTTCTTTAAAAGCTCAGAGTATCACCAAAAAACCAAAATTGACGGTGCTAAATATTGCCTCTCAGGGAATGAATATTACTCCAGCACAGGCAGGCAACATGGTAAGACGAGAGCTGGCCAAGATTCAGAATTTTGAGGTAATGGATAAGTACGATGTTATGTACCTAGTTGACAAACACGGCCTTAAGATTGACAATTGTTACGGTAAAATTTGCTTACTGGATGTAGCCAAAGTGATCAAATCCGACAAAATGTTTACTGGAAGCATAGAGCGTTATCAGGGAAGTATTACGATTACCTTCCGAATGATTGATGTGGCAAGTCAATCGGTAGAAAAGGTAGAAGTCATGGAATATTTGTTTTTCCCCGAAAACCTAAAAGTGATGGTAAGCATGACCATTCGCAAAATGATGGGACTGGAAATAAACAAAGAGTTATTGGCTTCTTTGAGCGAAAAAGACAAGCTCGCCGATGCAATTAATACGCCTATGGCGGACCGCTTAAAACTCAATGGACCACGGATGGGCTTTACCATGTTTACCGGAACCACCGCTGATTTGCTCAGAAAGCCCGAACATGAAGGTGGGTTTGACGCCAGCCCTGTGATGTTTCAGTTTGGGTATCAGATTGAAACCCAATACTTGAACTCAGGGAATTTTCAAGCCTTGTTTGAATTTATCCCTACCATTACCGGGCTAGACCAAGGGCTTTTTATCCCAAGTTTAACCATCCTAAACGGGATTCGAAGCAACAAAAGCGGTTGGGAGTTTGCGTTTGGCCCCACGGTAAGTTTGACCAAACAAGCGGATGGCTATTATCAAAACGATGAGTGGGTGCGCATCACCCCCGAAATGGATCGTAGTACCATCAATGAACCCATTACCACTCGCTTAGACAGCAGAGGAGATTTTGCTATCAGCCCTGGTTTTGTGTTTGCGGTGGGCAAAACTTTCCGCTCAGGCAAGCTCAACATTCCCGTAAATGCCTTTGTAATTCCTGGCCGGGATGGGGTTCGTTTTGGGGTGTCGTTTGGCTACAATTCTCGCAAGAGCAAATATTAATTATAAAATTTTAATGATTAAATAGAAGCCAACAGTCAAAAATAAATGATGAAAACAGCTAAAAAGCCAATGGCTAAAAGCTAAAGACCAACGACTATATATTAAAAATCAATGAACACTATGAACCAAATCAATATTCACGTGGGTAAGTTGGGCGTATTTGTGGCCTACTGCCTGCTGGTAATTATCACCGCCCCTATTTGGGCACCTATTGATGGAATGACCTGGCTTTTGAAGAAGGCCAAAAAAGTGATCCTAAAAATGGAATCCAAGAATTAAACCCCAAAGTTAAGCTTTAAAAGAAAGTAAAAAGCGATAGTCTAATAAGTAATCAAACTAGAATGAATTGGCAGGCTTAGGAATGCCTGCCAATTTCAATCCAGATCAAATTTTAAATGAAGAGATTGGCAAGTAAACACTATCAGGGAAAACAAATACTTAAAAACTAAATACTTTTAATCAACAATTTAAATAAGAAAGATCGCTATGAACAACCAAGTTAAAAACAACGAACACCGAAATGATGAGAATTTTTATGCTTCGTTGCACCAGAGAGTGCAGGCATATTTTACCAAAAAAATGGACGCACATTTACATTACAACGACATGTTGGCAATTGTAAAGAAAACCGCCGAAGAATTCGGTTACCAATACCAAAATCTCAATGTGTTTGGGATTTTTGATCATTACTTTAATACCCAGGCAAAACCCCTAAATAATAAAATCAAGAAAGTAAGCCCCAATCCAACCATTCGGGCTTTTGATCGCAAAAAAGTAGTTTAAATGATGCGATTGGAAAAAGGTGATCAAGCCAGGAAAATAAGTGATATATACTGAGGAAAAAAGTGATCAACATTACCTTTCAATATATACTAATGGGCATTTTAGCTAAAGTTAGCTGAGCCAATGGCGTGGCGACCTTGGTTGGTGTCTTCCTGACCGAAAAATGTCTGTTAGTATACTTTAAATAAGCAAAACATGAAAAGATTACACAAAATGGGTGGTCAAACGATTTTTAAAATCGCGGCCCCATCTTGCTTAGTTTTATTACTATTATTGGTAAATCAGGGAGCAACGGCTGGTGTGTCTCATCAGCGTGTATTGCTCACCAAACCACCCCATAAGAAAATTAAAAACAAAAGGATGCAAAAAGCCAGACGAGCAAACCGCATCAAACAACGGCTCATGCGACAACAACGGCGTAGGGTAAAAAAAGCCATCAGAAAATACTCAAACAAAGCCAAACCCCGCCACCGCAAGGCCAGAAACAAACAAGCTTTGAACCGAAAAAGAACCAAACAAAAAGGAGAACCATTTTTTGTGTTCCGATTTGCTAAGTGGTCGGCCCAGAAAACCGGACAATTGCTGCATACTACTGCTGCATTGATGATTGTACCCTTTGCCATATTATCCAAACTGGATTAAGATTTAAAGATTACATTTTGCTACTCAATTGTCAAATCAATACCTATTCTTCGCTTGAAGAATGGGTATTTTTTCTATGAGAAGGTAAAATGATCCATCGCAGCAAATAAAAAAAGCTGTCTACCTCTAAATAGAAATAGACAGCTCGAGTAAAATAAATAAACGATTTTGAATATAGGTATGTGACTAATGATATATGTCGAAAAAAGCTGCTTACCTCCAAGGTGAAAGTAAGAAGCTTAGGGAAAATTCAACTATAGTTACGGAACGTTAAAATCTATAAGTAAAATTAGCTAAGAGCGTACGGGCTTGCTGAGGGTTGATGGTAGACCAACCTTTGTAATAAAAGGTGTCTCCCATATTGTTTAGCTTAAGACCCACTCTAAATTTTTTGCCTTGGTAGTATACCGAGCTATTATAGATGGTATAAGCAGGTAAGATGAATTGCCCTACGCTTGGGAAGTCCACCATTAAGTCTTGCTCACTGGCTCCGTTGAATCCAAAACCAAAGCCGAAACCTTGGAATGCACCCTTAGGAATTTCATAGTTTGCCCAAAGGTTGTATAAAGTAGCTGGGCCAGCACCACCAAAGCGAACATTTTCTAGCTCACGTTGAGAAGGAGCATTTGTGTAGCGAGCATCATTGTTGCTAAACCCTCCTCGGATGTTGAATCCATTGAATGGATTGGCATTCAATTCCACCTCAAATCCAGTACTTCTTACCGTACCATTTTGCACCTTGGCAGGACCAAAACCCACTACTTTATTGTCTACTGTAATGTCGTAGTAGCTCACGGTCAACTCCAAACGGTTACTAAACAAATTGGTTTTGATACCTGCCTCCATTTGGTTGGCTTGCTCTAAGTCAAAGCTTTGCAATACCAAAGCTGAAGTAGGGTCGTTAGGGTCAGAAGGAACCAACTCAGGACTAACGTTGCTAAATCCGTTTTGGTAATTGGCAAAAACCGATAGTTTATTCAAGATAGGTTGGTACACAATGCCAAACTTAGGAGAAAAAGTCGTTTGCACATATTCGGTTTGGTCGTCATCCATTGTATTCAAGTCCCCCTCGTATTCAAATCTATCCCA
>DMXI01000113.1 GCA_003483885.1 Microscillaceae bacterium | reverse complement strand
TTTCGCTGTTGCGAAAAGAAGTCGGGAGACTTCTGTTTATTTGAAAGTCCAAAGTCACCCTTCGGAAGACTTAGGATAACAAGGACCTTCTGAAAGCTTTAGGTGGCTAGGGTGTTTTTAACTGATGATAATTTTTTCAAATAAAAAGCTATCATTCATGGATTCTAAAAACCATAAATTCCAATTCCAATTATTGTCATTTACAAACACCTTTTTCACCTCGATATTGTCTAAAACATCAAATTTTAATGGGTCACTAATAGTTCTCTTCGTTTTATGATATAAATCCACATTTTCCCCATTGAATTTATAACTCCCTGAATATAATGGCTTTACTTTTGCTGAACTAGGAATTTGCTCAAACGATTTTTCACAGAAATAACTTTTAAATCCATTAAACTCTCTGAAGAATAATTCTTGATTTGTTGGGGTAAATTTTTTTAATATTTGAGTAGATGAGAAAACGGTCCCCCATTCTTCTCTTCCAAATTTACTATAATTCCATTCTGCACCTATACAAGCAAGCCTTCCAAGTAATATGCTGAGGCTTTCAATACTATCCAATTCAATTGACTTCGTAAGTTTAAAGAGTTGACCTTGTATACCAAAATTCGAGTCTATGCTAAAGATGCACTCAACATCACTATGTATCGATAGCATGTTTGAGTCAATGAACGTCTTATTAGGAATTTCTAAGTACATTTTTTTATAGTTAATACCTGAATATACAATTTTTCAGGTATTTTATGAGGTTCTCAACACAGGCATAAACGTCTGGTTTTCTCTTACTATCCCCCATTCCTGGAACTTCCTGTTTTTTTGGCTATTTTGATTAAAGCTATCTAAAAACTCATAGGATATTCATGGAGGGCAGTCAAGGGTTATGCTTGTTCAGTCTTGATCGGTTACCCTATTTGTATTAATTTTCTAAAAATTAAACGACTGCAAATGGACTTATCGATTAAAATCTCTACCAAGCGATTACTCTCTATACTTTGCTTAATAGCTGTAATGGTCAAACCACGCATAGGACAGGGACAAATTACACTTTCCTCACTTAAACCCTTCAAATTTACACTCCAGGAGCGTTTTTCACCAGTCAATGAAAAACGGCTTCGTAATAAAGTTTCAGAAATAGCGGTTGCTCAGCAAAAAATGGAAAAAGAAAATCCCTGGGCTATCAGGTATTGGAATGGGGCTTATCCTTCTTACCGCTGGCACCAATTGCTCATGCAAGCCAGTCGTAACCATAAAGGCCATAAAAATGGAGGACGAGTAGCCATTATGCATCTTGCAATTTATGATGCTTTGGTGGAAGTTTGGAAGCACAAAAAGGCGCATTTCCAGAAAGCGGCTTATCGATATGATTCAAAGATAAAAAAGCTTGGCCTGGCATCAGACTATTCGGCTTTTATTTGCGAATGGAGTGCCACCGCTGGAGCCGCCCATCAGATTATAGGGTATTACTTTCCAGCGCAAAAAGAATGGCTCGATAGCCAACTTGCTGCCTTTAAATCGGCCCGCTTGGCCAGTGGCCTACAATTTCCCTCTGACATTGAGAAGGGACTGGAAATCGGACAAAAAATAGCTGATAAATACATTGAATATGCCAAGAACGATCGAACCGACCGTCGCTGGAAAGGGAGGGTACCAAAAGCAGATAGCCTTTGGTCGGGGAATCCAAGTCCCTGGGACCCTATGAAAAGGCAATGGAAGCCGCTTACGCTTGCTCGGGCCAATCAATTTAGACCAAATCCGCCTCCTACCGACTGGTCTGCTGACATGGAAGAGCTTCGGCAGTTTAACGCAAAACATCAAAGCAGTGACATCGCCTGGAAGTGGAAAAGCGAGCCAGTTTGGGATCGCCTGATAGAGCGTAAGATTCTGGAATACAACCTGAGTCCCTTGGAAGCTACCTTTGCAAATGCGGTTTTTCATACCGCTCGCTTTGATGCTATTATTGCCGCCTGGGATGGAAAATATCATTATTGGGGAATCCGACCGTTTCAGTACGATCCTTCTTTCAAACCCATTTTGATCGCTACCCCCAACTTCCCCGGTTATCCAGCGGGACATACCACCGTGGCTGGATCGATCGCCAGAGTGTTGTCTTTCCTGTTCCCCAGAGATAAATCGTTCTTTAAAGAGCTCGCGAAGGAGTGTTCAGAATCCCGATTTGAAGGAGGGGTGCACTTCCGTACTGACAATGAGGTGGGATTGAAAGTAGGCGATCAAGTCGGACAGCAGGTAATCAAGGCATTTACAAAATGAGGGAATCCAAAAGTCCCAATTCACCTTTTGGAAGATTTGGGACAATAAGGAAACTTTTCAAGGTCTTTTGGCACCAGTTTGGGTGGCTTCTTAGACTACTATTACCTGCACAATAGGTCGCAAAAGTTATTTTTTTGAAAAAGTAATATTTTTTATACCATCGTTTGACACTGAAAACGCTATAACTTTACCAGCCTTATTGCGCTTAAATCTTATATCAAAAAAGTTTCGATTTTTTGAGCTGAAGTTAGCCTGAGTAATTTGGGTGATTTTTATATCATCCAAACGTGGGTGTGTTAAGTAAAACTCATTGTCTTTTTTTACCAAGTCATATTGGGTGCTTAATTCATCATTGTAGTAACTTCCTAAATAGTCGCTTGAGGACTTTGTTTTAGTAACTTTTGAAAGCCACAACCACATGATTTCTGGAATTCTCAGTTCAAGAATAGGCTCTCCGTAATCATTTTTCTTAAAGTTTACCGATACATCGTAAGGAGTACCCAACATTTTGAAATTGCTTTTTCCAACTGCTAATAATTTAGAGCTTTTACCACTTGCCCTTATGTAATAAAGCGTATCGTTTTTGAGCTGAACTTTCCTGTAACTTTTTTCTTCTCGCTCAAAATAGGTGCCTTCAAACCTTTTCATCTCAGCATTACTAAGTTTTATAAATTTTGTTTGATCATACTTAAAAATTTTGCTGCGAGAAGCACTACGACCATTTTTAGGAGTTTTATCTTTTAAGTAGTAGTTAACAAGTTTAAATGTTTCCCTTGAGGAATTAATATAAGAGGCATTTGCAAAAAGAATAAACTGATATCCAAGATCGGGAAACCTTACAAAATAAGAGCGATATCCGGCATCAGATCCGGAGTGAAATATATTCTCAAAACCTTTATGATTGCCTATGAATTGACCTTTTGCATAACTCACAAACGATCCATTATTTTTTTGCCCTCTCGCATTCATAGACTGGAAAATTTTCTTATTGCCAATCGTCATTTTTTGGAAGTTGATCGCCCATTTGCTCATATCTTCCACAGTGGTAAACAAGCTGGTAGGACCTACTGTAGCAAAATTTAAACGGCTCTTTTTAAGTTTTTTATTGACTCTTTTATAAGAATAAGCTCTGTTACTTACGAGTTCTTCATGGTCATCATAAAAAAAGCTATCGCTCATTTTCAAAGGTTCAAAGATGGTTTGTTTGGCATAATTAGCAAATGATGTTTTGGTGAGCCTTTCTATAATAATGGCCAATAACGTAAACCCAGAATTACAGTACCTGAAACTATCCCCAGGCGAAAAATTCACTTCTTTTTGATTTGTTATAAGTTTAAAAATTTGTTCGGTTTTAATCACATCATCTAATCGCCAGCCCGCCATTTCTAATAGTCGCCATTGCTCTCTTAATCCGCTGGAATGGGTTAATAAATGCTTGAGAGTGATGGTTTTTCCATAATCAGGCAATTCAGGAATATACTTTCTTACATCATCATGAATAGACAAGGCACCTTCATCTTCAAGTTTCAAAATCATAAAAGCAGTAAATTGCTTTGATAAAGACGCTACATGAAACTTGGTTTTTTCAGTGATAGGAGTTCCATATTCCAGATTCGCCATTCCAAAACCCTTTTGGTAAATGACGTTACCATCTTTTATCACTGAAACTGCAATTCCTGGTGTTTTAGCGTTGTTATATTCTTTAAAAAGAGCGTCTATTTTTTGTTGTTGGGTGGGCAATGGTTGGCTGTGGGTTTGTAAGTTCCAACTTAGCAGCATCATCACTAAAATCATTGATAGGTTTTTCATTGTATATAACTTTTAGTTTTAAAGCCTTCTTGACTTTTGATTTAAAA
>DMXI01000117.1 GCA_003483885.1 Microscillaceae bacterium | reverse complement strand
TTAAATCAAAGTAATCGGCAAGACGAGCATCGGGATTGTTGGTTGCTTCCTGAAGTTTTTTCTCAATGCTTACCATAATTTGCCCAGGCAAGATGCCTCGGATGCCACCTCCATCAATAGACAAGATGCGCGTAAGTTTTTTATTAGCCATACGATTGTAAAGTTTGAAATTTCTAAAGGATTAATTTACAAGGATTTAATACTACATATTTTCCCAGTATGATACAAACCAATCTTTTAAAAATATCAGTAGCTTTTAGCTATTAACCTTTGGCCATTTATCTTTCTGATTACTTACCAAAGGCCAATTACGCGCACCTGTAATCCAGGCACTTTGCGCCTTAAAAACTATCAGTAATGGCAGGTAAAGGTTCCCAATATTTACGTGGCTGATAAGCCAAATGATCTTTTGTAATGGTAAGTGGCGACTCTATATTGTTATGATACAAACTACCTGTACCTAATCCATGAAAATTTTGCGTATCATGCTCGGCAGTAAACTGAGCAATGGCATTGAGTCCAATGTTGGATTCTAACGCGGAGGTAATCCACCAGCCAATTTTTCGTTTTTTAGCCAAAGTAATCCACTCCTCGGTTGCCACAAAACCACCCAACAAAGTAGGCTTGAGAATGATATAAGGTGGGTTAATTACATCCAGTAACTTTTCTTTTTCAGACAGTGAAAGTTTACCAATGAGTTCTTCGTCGAGGGCAATGGGTACTGGGCTTTTTTCGCATAGATGTCGCATACTGGCCAACTGATTGGGGCGGATGGGCTGCTCTATAGAATGTAGCTCAAACTCGCTTAGGCGATGTAGTTTTTCGAGGGCTTCGTTGGGTTTAAAAGCTCCATTGGCATCTACTCTTAGTATAAGCTCATCTGCCGAGAATTTTTGGCGAATCCCTTTCAACAATTGGCATTCTTGCTCAAAGTCTATGGCCCCAATCTTCATTTTTATACAGCCAAAACCCTCTTCTAATTTTTGGGCAATTTGCTGCTGCATGAAGCCTTCATCGCCCATCCAAATGAGGCCATTGATAGGAATAGGGCGTTTTCCCTGAAAAAAAGGATTGTCAAAGATTTGTTTTTGCCCACCGTTTTGCCAGTCCAAAAAGGCGGTTTCTACCGCAAATCGAATCGATGGAAACTCCACTGGAATGAGCTGGGAAATCTCTTTGAGCTGATAGTGCTCGGCTTGCTCTATGTTGAGCGAAGAAATATTATCAAGAATAATTCCGAGTTGTTCGGCAAAGTCAGGGCGATAATCAATGCTTAGCCCTTTGAGAGGAGCAGCTTCTCCCATGCCTATTTTTTCGGGTTGGGTAAGGTCCCAAAGGCAAATGTAGTATACCTCGTGTTCTCGCAGGGTACCACGGGAGGTACCTGCCTCGAATTTGAATCGAAGGGTATGTTTCTGGAATTTTAATCGTAGCATGTAGCTATGTGGTTTTATTTGTAGTTGCAAAGTAATAGTTAACGAGTTTTCAGGAAAGGGTTCCGAGTAGATGGTAGAAAAATTAATAATTTGTTTGAGAGTATGTCTAAAAATTAGTTTTCTATAATTGATTTCTAAAGGTGAAACAGAGATCGCCTTCGGCTAAGTTATAATCTGGACTAAAAAAGCGTTTTTTACATCCGAAGACAAAGTTTACACATACTCTGAACTACTTTTACCCTTACATTTAACCAAAAGAATTTTCCATGCACCCATTACTTACCCACATTACCGAACAAATCGCCATCACTGAAACGGAGTTTGCCCAGTCGCTTCACTATTTTGAGCAGGCTCATTTCAAACGAAAAGCGTTGGTTATCAAGGCCAATGAGTTAGTGGCCAAGCAATTTTTTGTGGTTAAAGGGTGTTTACGTTCTTATTTGTTAGATGACCAAGAGCGAGAACATACGGTACAGTTTGCCATTGAAAATTGGTGGGTGAGCGATTTTACGGCTTATTTCACGGGTGCCCAATCTATTTTGCAGGTAGAGTGTCTGGAAGACTGTGAGTTGCTTTCTATCCATAAAAGTGCCCTTGAGCAACTTTATAAAGAAGTACCTACTTTGGAGAAGTTTTTTCGGCGAAAGCTGGAAAACGCCTTTGTGAGTTTTCAGAAACGTATTATTTCTAATTTGTACAAGTCTGCCGAGGAACGTTATCGGGAGTTTATTGCCAATTATCCAAACATTGAGCAACGCGTACGTAATTATCAAATTGCTTCTTATTTGGGCATTACACCAGAGAGCCTTAGTCGTATTCGGAAGATGAGTATGAGTGGTTAGAAAGGGGTGATTTGTTAAATAGTTGGGAGTCCGTAGTGTATGATAGCCGATAGTCAAAGGCTAAAAGCCAATGGCTGTCAGACACTACGAACTAAATGTTCCCAACTACTCCCTCATTACTTGCGCACCTGAAGCTCAGCTTTGATGCTTACGTTGATTTCGTCAGCAATTTTTTTAGTAACAATCTTTGGGATTTTGATCCCATGCTCTTTTGGTTTCACCAAAAAGTTGGTTTTCAAAGTCGCTACTCCTCCTTTTACCGAAATAGTAGCGGGTACTGTACGTGGTTTTTTCACGCCATGAATCGTTAAATCTCCTTTGGTAGTTACTTTGTATTCGCCATCTTTTTTCAAATCATAGTTTCCTTCCAGCGTTCCACGATAGGTAGCATTCGGAAACTTGTCACTCTCCATGTAGTTTTCGTTAAAATGGGTTTGCTGCAAGCGACGCTTAAAGCTAAAAGCCTGGATTGGCACCCTTACCAAAAACTTGTTTTTACTAGTCACTACAATGCCTTGCACATTGTTATTGACCGCTTTGATGGTTTCTACTGGAGTTTTGGATTCGAAAACAATTTCGGTTTTTTGCAAGGTGTACTTGTCCTGAGCTTGTACATTTTGGGTAAATAAAGCACCTGCAATGGCTAAAAGAGTAATGAATTGATACGTAAATTTCATTTGTTTATAAGTTAGAAATGTTGATAAAAATTAAGCAATAAGTGATTTTAAGTGATTACAGAGAGAAAACCCGGCTGATGTTAAATCCAAAGTGAATACCTCCTTTTTCCCAGGAGCTGATAGTTTCAGCAATGAAGCCTTTTTCTATCATAGACTGTGAATTGGTCACGTGCAACGAAAATACGTGTCCTCCGGTTTCTATGTCTAAACCCACCGAAAACGAATCTTGGAAATTGTCAAAACGTGCACGCTGTGCAGCATCAGAGGGAGGGTTTCTCATAATGTACTCTGCATTGATTGCCAAGCGATTGTTAAGCTTAAAACGTCCGGCAAACCCCAGCGCCAACATATCGTTCATATCATCGCGGGTCTCTACCAGGTTGCGGTGTACATACGTAGGTACTACTTCCAGCGAAAGACGGTCGTTGAATTTGCGCCCTAAGATTAACTGATGCACAAAAGACATTCGCTGAGCAGTAGTTCTTTGAAAAGTCAATGGATCTTCTTGACCATTGATCACCCCGCTGGCTACGTACAACAGAGACACAGGCATTTTGCGGGCTCCAGTAGACTGGCGCAAAAGCTTTGCTTTGGCAAAAAAGTCATAGTCTTTGGTGTTGCTGGAACGCCCTACTCCAATCATTAAGCGATCGTGCAGACCATATTCCAGCGATAAACGAATCACGGCATTGTCTAAACCCCAAAGATTGACCCCGCCAGAATTGAGTGCACCAAAACGGTGGGAAATTCTAAAAACCAATTCACGAGGAGCAACAGTTTCGGTAGAATGTAGGTTGACTACCCGAATATCTTTAAATGCAGCTTCTACATATTGCGTTTTTGCTTTGTTGGTCGTAGATTTTTCCAGAAGATCGTCTAGTTCATCTTGTGCCTTTAGCTGAGTTTGACTCGCTAGCAACAATAAGAGTAAAAAGGGAATTGTTAGATTTTGAATACGATACATAAGTATTTAATTTAATCTCTAATTTTGATTCGTGATAGATACGACAATAGTACAAGTAAGCGATTAAAATGGTTGCTCAGTACTTTTCGAAAAGTTTTATTGACGCAGCAATGATATAAAAATTACGCTCGTTATTCGCTGCATTATTTTCACCGTAACAAACGGCTTTATAACTAGGCTAACTACCTGAAAAACACCTTGTATGCATCATTATTGTAGGTTTCTTTTGATCCCAGTTGGCGTTTTATTTTTCTTAAATATTACCCAAGGCCAAAGCATTGTTCAAGGCAATGCTACCCTTGATACTGCGCAAAAAACGATTACAATTCCTTACACCATTCAGGATATGGCCCCTGCTGGTGCAAGCAAAGCACACCAATATCATTTGCGCTTGTATTACACCCAGGATGGAGGAAAAACTTTTGTGGGACCATTGAAAAAAGTGATAGGTCATGAGGGCAGTCAAATTTTGCCTGGGCAGAAAAAAATAATCTGGAATTATACTCAGGAAAGCGGATTATTTACAGGCAATCAGGTACAGTTCAAAATTTCAGGAAATTATAAACCGAGTGTCATAGGTCTGCAGGGGCCAAAAGCAGTTCTGAACTCTCTCTTGGTTCCAGGCTGGGGTAAACGAAAGGTATACCCACATGATTCATTTCATCATCGTTTTTGGTATGTGCCTACCATTGCTGTTTCGTCTTTGTTGTTGGTGGGGGCTTTGGCACATACCTTACGTGAAGATAGCTATCGTCAATACTTGAGGGCTACCAACAATCAAGAGGCAAATACGTCTTATGAATTGGCCCAGCGACAACATCGAGTTTTTGTAGGAACCTGGGTAGTCGCTTCGGTCATTTGGTTGGCAGACATTGCAATGGTTGCCATTAGGGGGATTTCTAACCAAAGAAATCAACGTCAATTAATTCAAAAGAATCAGCAAATGGATCAAAAATTAGGCATTACAACTTCGTATGATTTTAGCACTCAACAACCCAATATCGGGTTTCGTATCAAGTTTTAAATCACTATTAATCAAGTACCTATGTTATCAATTTCGTGTTTCAAGCAATGGTGGTTATGGAGCATTTTGTTATTGCTTGGCGCTTGTCAGTGGTTTGAACTAAAAGACCGACAATTGCTGGTAAATACTTCTACAGTGGCTCAACTCTCCTTTGAGTTTTCCGTAGCGACTGGCACCTTGGTAGACAATCCCATGACCAAAGGTATTGCCAGTTATGGACATTGTTGGGACACCCTACCCAATCCTAATGTTCGTGATAATAATGCTCAAATCTCAGTCACTGATTCTTTAGATCCATTTGTTACCCTTATAGGCCCACTCGATCCAGCTACTCAATACTATGTACGAGCTTTTGTAAGGCTTACAGATGGCACTATTAGCTATGGCGAGGACCTGGTATTGCAAACCCTCACCACCGAGGAATACATCAATGCCTTGATCAGGATGGAAAGCACCAGTAATGTTACTGCTACTACAGTAGATGCTACTGGCACGCTCGGCATTATTGTCAGTCGGGTATTGAGCAACATTACAGAACATGGTTTTTGCTGGTCTACTACCAATCCCAACCCCACGCTCGCTGATGATTCAAAAAACCTGGGAGCACCCAGCAGCGCAGGTAGGTTTACGACTACTATTGATGGTTTAACTCCTAATACTCCATATTTTATCCGTGCATATGTCAAAAACAATCGCGGAGACATAGGCTATAGTCTTTCAGTATTAAACTTTACTACCAGCCCCTAATGAACAAGTGTATGCGTTTCATAAAAATCGTTTATTATATTCTTTTAACGCTTGGTTTGGTACCCAATGTATGGGGGCAAACACCCATTGAGAGTCTTAGTAAAACCTACAATTTTGGCATTGGTCAGGTCAGTTGTACTTTTGTATTGCAAGATGCCGAACTTAAAATTCCTTTGAATGAAACCGGTCAGGCAGTAAGGCAAAGCGTTGGCACCCCCAAGATAGAAAACCAAACTCTAGCCATTGCTCAAGGACAACTCAAAACCGGCTTGTTGGTGGGCTATCAACATCAAGTTACTTTTAAAGTCAAGGGATTTGAAGACACTACGCTGGTGTTTGACTTTCGTGAAAAGGTGGCCAGCTACACCCAGCAGCAAGTCATTGCGCTCAAGCCTAAAATGAAAGAATTTACCATTTCGCTCAAAGACATTGAAACCAACGAAAAGTTGGCGTTTGGAGTAGTGTTGACCAATAAAAAGAGAGGTCAGAAAATTTATCTCAATTCCAGCGACTTGCGCGATGGTGAGTATGTAGTGCGTATCAGGGTGAATGATTCTTATGATCTGGAAGTAAACAATAGTAAGTCTTATGCTTTTTATGCTACAAAAATAAACCATACCACCAACTCACAACAAATCCAAAAACTAGACATTAAGCTGATTCCCTATAAACTGGGAGCACTCATACCCCTCAAAAATATCACATTTGCGACCAAATCGGCCCAGCTGAATGCCAACTCGTTTGCCGAACTGGATCGGGTGACCAAGCTCTTGAAAGATCATCCAACTTCACGAATATTGATTGAGGCTCATACCGACAGCGATGGAAGTTATCAAGGCAACCTGAGGCTTTCTCGCCAACGGGCACAAAATGTACTTAAGTATTTGGTGCAGCAAGGCATTAACACCAACCGATTGGAAACCAAAGGCTTAGGGTCGGCTAAACCCATTGCCCCCAACGATACCAAAGCCAACAAGGCACTTAATCGTCGCTTTGACATTATTGTACTCAAGAAATAGTTCTGCTCATTCTTTTTTCAAATAACAAAGCACTTATAGACACTATATTGAACAAAAGCCTATATCATTAGAATATTTAAATAAATATAAAGTAATTTTTATCTTCCAATTGCAACTCTTCAGACAATAAACTTTCAAAAATTGAACAAAGCATTTCCCTTTATTTCACATAAATTCAATATAGAGGTGTTTTTCAACAAAAAAGTGGTAGCACGATTCGGTAACACCCCATAATTTTGAGAAAAATAAGTTCAGAAAGATTATCAAAGACTGTAAGTTTTCACTGAATTATAACACAAAAACAACTGTTTTACTGATTTTTTATTCATTTAATACAATTTTAAAACATCAATCCAGCTAGCTTTTGCGACACATCAACAGGCATTTAACACATCAGCAAAAAAGCATATTGTTCTCATCTAAAATTAAAAGATAAGGTTAGGTTGGAAAAAAGTGATCACAATTAACCTTTATCAGATTATTACACTATAAAACCACAATTTTATGAGACTAAAGTTGATGACCACCCTTTGGTGCCTATTAGCATTCACTACGATAAAAGCTCAAGACATCATGATGCAAGGCTGGTATTGGGACTACCCCAAAACTGCCGATGGCTACAAATGGGCCGACACGCTCCGACTAAAAGCTGCTGAATTAGGTGCAGCTGGCATTAATTATCTATGGATTCCACCCCACGTAAGGGCCAGCTTTGGCAATGGTAGCAACGGGTATGACCCTAAAGATTTATACGATTTAGGGGAGTTTGGCCAAGGACCTACCGGATTGGGCACTCGTGCCGAGTTTGACGCGATGGTCAACGCCTTACAGCAAAATGGCATCAAGCCAGTAGGTGATATGATTTACAATCACCGCGACGGTGGAAGGCCAGAAGATAACCCAGCAGTAGCCAACTACATTAAAAACTACAACAACCCTAATAGCAATAATCCTTTTCCCTCGGATCGTTTTCGCTGCTACCTTCCCTTGGGTGGCAACTCTGGAAATGGCGCGGGAACTTATTACTTCAAAATTGCCTCTAAAACAGGGAATGCTCGCTTTCACAACAAGGCTTATATTGTAAATATGCAAACCAATGTGGTGGGAGCCAGCACCCTACCTGCACTCAATGAGGTAGAGAATAATTGCCCTGGTACTGGTACAGCCAATGCCATTCAGCTTGGGCGAGATATGGTGGCCAATATTGATGCCTGGGGTTGTCAGGCCGATGAATTCGTGATCACCATCAATGCCAGTGATTTCAACGCTCAAGGAGATACTTTGTTTATTCGCCTCAACAATCCCAATGGTGACTACACCGACCATTACATTTATGGGGTATGGAGTGGGCCTCGCAGTCAAGACATTGTAAATGAAATTGGTTATCAAACGTTTACCGATTTTACCAGTTTGCCCAGTGGACAAGGAGCAATGAACTGGGCTAACTTTAAACCCAATGGAACCCCTACTAACCTGGGAGGCGATTGGGATGCCATGCTTTTCTTTTATGATTATGACCAGTTTACGCCTGCTACTCGCCAAACTTTGTTTGATTGGACTAAGTGGAGCTGGCAAAATACGGGAATCCGAGGGCTTAGAATGGATGCGATCAAGCACTTTACCCCTACTTTTGTGGGAGACTTGCTCGATCATTTGCACGACAACGGAATTGACCCAGGAATGGTGGTAGGCGAATGGTATGGTACCAATCCTGGTGAACTCATTGGCTGGGTAAATAACGTGCTCAATAGTATGGATAGTGATACCAAAAGTGCTATTCAGCCGCGTATTTTTGACTTTTTACTACGCGATAATTTGCGCCTGGCCTGCGACCAATTTGGCTATGATGTCCGCAATGTATTCAATGAAAACCTGCATGCCAAAGGCTTAAGTGGGTTCAACATTGTCACTTTTGCCAATAACCACGACTTCCGTCGCCAGATTGACCCTAACACTACGGCTTTTGACATGCTCATCAAGAGTGACCCTATTTTAGCCTATGCTTTTATTCTAACCAATAATCAGTTGGGGGTTCCTACTATTTTTTACCCCGATTATTATGGATATCAGCCCACAAAGTTCAACTACCACCCTGCTGGTGTGGCTCCTATGAAGCAGGAAATCAATCAGTTGATCAAGGCGCACAAAGACTATATCGTGGGCGCTACCAGTGTAGACTACCTCAACCGTTTTGGTTCGCCTTATGGCAATGTCACTTATTTTTCGGGAGGAGCCAATACTACAATGATCTATCAATTGAGTGGAGGAATCGCGGGCAAAGAAGTGATTGTGGCCATTAACTTTTCGGGACAACGACTACGCGTAGACCATCAGATTAAACCTATGGCTCAGGGCACTCGCTTTACCGATGTATTGGGTCGTTCGGCGTTTGATTATGCGGTGGTGGATGGGCAAAACCGCATTTATGTTGATTTGCCGCCCCGTAGTTACAGTGTTTGGGTACAGGGCGAGGTACCCGTCATTCCGCCAGGGGCCAATGCCCGCACTACCTTAACTACAGTGGCTGCTCAAAAACTGGATTTAGACACTCAGCAGTTTATGAAGGTGTTTCCCAATCCTGCCAAAGGGAAGTTTACCATAAAACTAAAAGAAGCTGCCGCAGGAGATAGTCAAATCCAAATTATAGATTTGCAAGGAAGGTTGGTTATTCAGCAGAAATTTAGCCGAACCACTCAGGTAGTAGTAGATGTGGCCCAGTTGCCCGCTGGTACTTACCTGGTAAAAGTTCACCATAATGGTCGCACTTATGACGAACAACTTGTAAAGAAATGATTAACCTTTGGGTGATTCAATCTCTCTAGATACTAAACAAAATAATTTTTGAATGCGCTGAATTTGCAGTATTTCAAAAATTTTTGCTCATAAATCATGTAATACATATGCAAAAACCCGGAGTATATATTTGCTCCGGGCTTTTTTATATTAAAATTCACAAGGCTATTCTCTTTACTTTTTCTTTGCTTTTCCTTTGGGGTAACAAATTTTGCAAGGCTTACGGGTTTTGCTAGCCACAGCCAAGGCTAATGATGAAGTCTTGGTTTTGCAACGTGCCAACCCTGCACACTTTTTCTTATGATAAGTCTTGGTGGTTTTACTGGTACAAATCAATACTTGACCAGGCTTCGCAGTAGTAACTGCGGTGGTTTTTGCTTTTGTCTTTTGCTTAAACTTCTTTTTAGATTGTGCCTGAGCCTGACTGCCAAAAGCGGCGAAACAAACCATCACCAATGCAATCAACAATAGACGACGCGTGTTTTTAAGGTGTTGTGAGTTCATAATTCTTATCTATTAATTCTCATAATTTTTATTACAATCATTAATAGCCTCCCACCCAAAGAAGTTAACACCTAGAGCATACTACTTACTAGATATTTTGGCTAAAGTTGGCCGTGAGGACACGGCCAACAGCACAGTCGCCTTCGTTTGTGGAGACACATACGAAGGCGACCGCACCGTTGGCCATGTCCTCACCATAGCAGTCAGGCTAAGCAAAACTTATCTCAAAAATTACTTCTTTCTGCCTCGGTTCGGTGTCCCTGTCTAGCAATATATAGCGTCTTCAAACTGCACTTACTCGATCCGCTTGTGACTAGTGCAGTCACTTAATCTTTCCTCATTTCGTGCCTTTGGTCTTACTGAAAGGAGACCAAAGGTGATGGAGCCACTTTTGGGAACCACGCTTATTTTGCGATAAAACGACTTCCAGCTATCGAATGGCTTTTTTGGGTCTCCCTTCGGTAAGACCCAAAAACTGCAGGTAAATTGTAACTATTAAAAGTCAGATGACTGCACTAGACACAAGCGGAGGCGATGACGTCGTTTTTTAAAAGATTAAACCCTTATCCTGAAGGCTATAGTGTCCTCACAGTCAACTTTAGCCAAAATGTCTGGTAGTATGCACCTAGAGGTAAACCATTACTTTTTATTGTGCATCACTACCTATTCCACAACCAATCAGCCACTGCCTTACTCACCACCCGATTACCCGTTTGGCGCTTATCACCCATTTCGCCCGAGTTACTCAAAATAATAATGACAGTATCTTTATCTACAAAACCTCTAATAACCGCATTATGCCCCCAACTTTCGTTGCCCCGAGTCCAAACCTCCTTGCTCTGCCAAGGAGTAGTGGGGCGGGTAAACCAACCATAACCAATCTCGAGTCCAGAAGAAGTCTTATAATAATTGCCCAACATCGTAGCCACACTTTGTTTAGAGATTATTTGGTAATTCATCACTCCTTGCCAAAACTTCCAAAGGTCTTGGGCGGTGGCATATAGTCCTCCAGAACCCGTAAAACCCCAATTCTTACGTTTGGTACGCGCCAATAAGCGAGTGTTGGTGCCAGCCGTTTCCTGGTTTTGATTGCCCACTTCCCAAAACTGGGTTTGAATCATTTGTAATGGTTCAAGAATGGTTTGGCGAATGTACTGCTCATAAGTTTTTCCGGTAACTTGCTCAATCACCAGGGCCAACATTGCATAGTTTTGATTGGAATAACCAAAGCGGTCTCCTGGTGAAAATTTGAGTTTGTCTTTCAAAAGCGCTTTGAGTGCTTTGCTTGCCTCCTTAATCCTATCACAAGTATAATTTTGAGCATACCCCGACCGATGCGATAACAATTGGGCAATGGTGATGGCTTTTTTGTCTTGGGGCACCTTGGTAAAAAACTTAGTAAGTGGATCAGTTAGTTGAACCTTACCTTGCTCGATGAGTTTGAAGATCCCCACGGCAGTCACTGACTTGGTAATAGAGGCAATCTGAAATAAGGTCTTAGCATTGACCTTTTGTTTTTTTCGTGGATGGGCATATCCACCATATTTGCGAAATACCACCTTACCCTGATGGGCGATCAATACTGAATACCCAAACTGGGCATCAAATTTTTGAGAAAGTAAACGATCCAGTGGGGCAAAATCCTGCTGTCCATAAGCAACATATACTCCTGCCCAATGTATGAACAGGAGGCATATACCAATACCGCGAAGTTTTTTTAGATTTATTGCTACCATTCTATTTAAATACCTTGGTTAAGCATATTTTATCTACCATCCAAAAGCCACAATTTGGTTTTGTTGATTAAACTTGAAATCAAAACAGGGAGTCAATCCAGTCACCTTTCCATCATCCTTGCATTTGACTCCTTATCTTCATTTGCCTTATTTCAGGTTAGCTACTCTCTTCAAAATCAACTGCTTGCCTACTTTTATTGCTGGCACTTCATCTTTAGTGATTAACTCAATCGCAAGTTGATTACTCTTGGCAAAGAACTTTTTCTCCTCTTGCTGATCAAATCGTTTGATCATATCATCTTCCGAACGACTATCCACATCCATCAAACTTTTACCATTCCAGTAATAGAAAAAATACATATTTGTTTGAGTGCCAGCTTTTGCAAACGTAATTCTTGAAGCAGTCAGGTAATATTTACCTCCTTGACGAGCCACACTTCCTAACACCTTGATTGATTGGGGTTTACCCATCATTTGTATCATTCTGCCAAAGCCCTCTTTTACCCCTTGTTCAATTTCTGCGGCAGGGGTGTCCGTTACATATTGGCTTTCTAATTTGGCATAAGCGGCATAATCTTGTTTGAGCAATGGAGTGATCATTTCCCGTGTTTTATTATCATAATCTTGAGCCTTTTTTTTATCCTCTTTGCCTGTGCTCAAAAATGCTTTATATAATTCAGACTGATTCATTCGTACTGCCAATTGATTATTGGCATTAAAACGTACTTGAAACTTTTGGCCTGAAGGTAGTTGATAGATGCCTGTATATTGCTTAGCAAGAGAGGCATCCATTGCTTTGAATTCTCCATGCAGGATTTCATCAACCTTTTGAGCATAGGGAGTAGGATTTTTTCCAGTATTACAACCCACAAAAAACATCAAGCCTTTGTCAGGATAAAACCCCATATAATTCATAAAATAATCATTGCCTCCGGTATGCCAGATAATTTCTCTCCCCTCTTTTTGTTCAGTTATCCAGCCATAACCATAATGTCTGCCTTCTCGTATCAGCATGTGCTTGGCCAAATATTTTTTAGTAGCTGCTTTTGAAAGCACAGTATTATTTTTAATGGCCTTGTACCATTTGTGCATGTCCAATACTGTAGACATAATTCCTCCATTCCCCCGCAAGTGATAAGTAACCCCTTTGTGGTATTGAGATTTTCGATGGGTAGCCCCCCATCGAGTTTTCCCTCTGTACCCAATTACAATATTTTCGTTTTTCCACTTTGGCAATACATAACCGGTTTGAGTCATTCCCGCCGGTTTAAACAATTTTTGTTGCAAATACTTTTCATAAGACATGCCACTTACCTTCTCTATCACCATTGCCAACAAACTATACCCTGCATTGCTGTAAGCAAATGATCCAAATGATTCCCTAAGCCTTTCGCTATACAATCTTTTTAGATAGGCTTGGGCATCAATCAATTCTTCGTCAAGGCCAATACCTCCTGGCAAACCAGCACTGTGGGTAAGCAAATGGTGTAAGGTTATTTTTTGCATTTCGGCAGGTACATTAGGTAGGTACTTACTCATCAAATCACTTGTTTTGAGCTTGCCTTCCATTTCCAGTTTGAGAATAGCCGCGCCAGTAAATTGCTTAGTAATAGACCCAATATCAAATACGGAGTTTTGATCATACGCAATATTCTTTTCCCGATCGGCCAGTCCATAACCCTTCGCAAAAATAATTTTGCCCTTTTGGGCTATCACTGCTACTCCCGAAAAGCCATCTTGGGTGGCTTTTCGGAAATATTTATCAATGAGTGTTGCCTTTTTTTGCGCCAAAACAAATTGTGCGCTCAAAAGCAAAATGCTCAATAAATAAATTGTTGAAGTTGAAATAGTTAAATTTTTCATCGTATAATTTGAGTTATATGATTTGAGTGATTTGAAAACAAATCATGACATTGAACTTACCTTGAGTTTTCTTCTGGGTTATAAAATTATCATTTCACTTCCTTGATTTTTATCGGCGCATAGTGTTAAAATGCTTCTATGTAAACAATCTGGTAAAGCAAAATTCGCTGAGGCAGTTTGCCCACAAACAGCATACATTCCTGCCCAATAAACGAACAGAAAATGTATGCTCACTAAGCTCCTTAAAGCCTTTTTCACCTTTACCAAAATTGTTATTTCAGGTTAGCCACTCTCTTCAAAACCAGGCGATTACCTACTTTCAAGGCAGGAACCCCGTCTTGAGTCACAAGCTCGATTGTCAGTTGATTGCTTCTCGCAAAAAACTTCTTGCCATCCTGGTGATTAAATCGTTTCATCATTTCGCCTTCCGTGCTTCGACTTAGGTCTACTAGGCGATTGCCTGTCCAATAATGGAAAAAATACATCTTCGTCTGTTTGCCCGATTTGGCAAAAGTAATTTGAGAGGCAGTTAGATAATATTTACCTCCTCTACGAGAAACGCTGCCCAATATCTTGAATGCCTGTGGCTTACCTATCACTTTGGTCACATTGTCAAAAAGGCTTTTTATCTGTCTTTCTATTTCGGCAGCATTCATACTTGAGATATATTGGCTTTCTATTTTGCCATAAGCCGCATAATCTTGTTTGGCCAAAGCGTTTGCCATTTCCTGTACCTTGTGGTTATAGTCTTTGGCTATTTTGTTGTCTTCTTTGCCAGTACCTGAGAATGTCAAATACAAATCCGACCGATTAATCGGTACTACCAATTGATTGTTCGCATTCAGTCGTACTTTAAACTTTTGTCCATTGGGTAGTTGGTAAGTTCCGGCATAGGTATTGGTAAGCGAAGCATCCAGCGCCTTAAACCCTCCATGCATAATCTCATCAATCGTGTGGGCATAAGGATCGGCATCCTTGCCAGTGTTGCACCCTACAAAAATCATGAGGTCTTTGTTAGGGTAAAAACCCATATAATTGCTAAAATATCCATTCCCGCCATTGTGCCAGGTGATTTCTCGCCCTTCTTTTTGTTCGATGCTCCAACCATAACCATAATGAAAAGGTCTACCTTCACGCTCGAGGATTTGCTTGCCAATGTATTTTTTAGTGGCTGCTTTTGAGAGAACCGTATTGTTTTTAATGGCTTTATACCATTTGTGCATGTCCAATATGGTAGACATAATCCCTCCATTGCCTTTTAGGTGATAAGTTACTCCTTTGTGATATTGAGACTTTTGATGAGTAGCTCCCCAAAGGTTTTGCCCCTGATACCCCATCACGATCCGTTTGTCTTTCCAGCGAGGCAATACATACCCGGTTTGGGTCATTCCTGCGGGTTTAAACAGCTTTTGCTGCAAATATTTTTCGTAGGACATACCACTTGCTTTTTCTACCACCATCGCTAGCAAGCTATACCCTACATTACTGTACACAAATGAGCCAAATGATTTTTTAAGAGGTTTAGCATACAATCTCTTCAGGTAAGCTTCTGCGCCTAACAACTCTTCATCGGGACCTATACCACTCGGAAGCCCAGCACTGTGGGTAAGCAAATGGTGTAGGGTGATTTTTTGCATCGTAGCAGGTACATTAGGCAAATACTTACTCATCAAATCGCTCGTTTTGAGCTTGCCTTCCATCTCTAGTTTCACAATTGCTGCTCCGGTAAATTGCTTGGTGATAGAGCCAATATCAAACACTGAATTTTGGTCATAAGCAATTCCTTTTTCTCGGTTGGCCATCCCATAGCCCTTGTTAAAAATAACCTTGCCGCGCTGAGCTACCAGTACTACTCCGGCAAAACCCTCCTTGTTGGCTTTGCTTAGGTACTGATCAATCAAGGTACTTTTGGTTTGCGCCAATAAAAATTGAGCGCTTATGAGCATAATGCTCCCTAAGCTCATCAATAAAATGGTGAATCTTTTCATGATAAATAAATTGAGTTATATGGTTTTAAGTAAGAGTATGTTTAAAAATTATAATCTGGGCTAAAAAAGCGGCTTTTACGCACTGATTTTAGCAATTTTTGCAGCAATAGCTTTGGCTATTCCTTTAAAAATATGCTTCATCAACACAAAAAACCCATCATTTTTACCCTTGAAGACAAAATTTAAACATACTCTAATGCCGAAATCAGCATTATCATAATGTGCAAGAAAGAGATTCATTAAGATTCTAAAAAATAGAATGTAACAAGGGAGAGATATAATGGATGTATGGTATGATTTAATTGATGGACGTTTTGATCAATATTATTAAAATGTTGTTGTAAAAAACCTGGCCCTTTATCAAAAACTGCTCGTCACTCGCATTTTTTTGAGTAACTTTCATTCAATTCAAGTAAAAACCCATGATTCAGTTCAAAGATTTAAAGCCAGACCAAGTAATTACCGTTGCTTTTCACGCCTTATTTTGGCTGGCCATTTCTTATTTTTATTTCAGTGCATCTTATAGTCGACTTACCTTTGACGACCAAAATAGCGTCTTTCAGGATCATAAATATTATGATCTACAATTTTTGATTCCTTTATTGGTAGGCAACATATTCAAAGCGTTGTTATTTTATGGCAACATTAATTTTTTGATTGGCACTTTTCTACAAAAGAAACGCTACCTTGACTATGTGGCTTACTTGGTTGCCTTTATAGTCATGTGTTATGGCCTAGAGATTGGCACTAATTATTTTTTGGTGGAACTCATTCCTCAAACGGAACCAGCTGATACCCATCCACCCGATCATTTTATGAGATTGGTAGCTATGCAACCTCCTCTATATTTGGTGATGTTGGTGGTGTCTTTTGGCGCTCGCTTTACTCAAGATTGGGTACAATACGAAAAAGAAAAACGATTGTTAATAGAAGAAAAACTGAAAACCGAATTAAAGTTTTTGAAATCCCAGACCAATCCCCACTTTTTGTTCAACACGCTCAATAATTTGTATGCTTCGGCCCTGAGTGACGGCTCAGAACGAACCGCCAAAGGCATTGCCAAGCTTTCAAATTTACTTCGTTATATGTTGTACGAAAGCAATGTAAATGTAATAGCTCTCGAAAAAGAACTCAATTACATTGAGAATTATATAGAATTACAAAAGCAGCGATTTAGCGGCAAAACACAGGTGCCCCAAGTCAATGTGGAAGTAGATATAGACCGTCCTCACGGCTATGTAATTGCGCCTATGCTCTTGATTAGTTTTGTAGAAAATGCTTTTAAGCACGGGATTAGTAAAAATCAAATGTCTACCATTGACATCCGTCTTAAAGTAGAGCAACAATGGCTCAAATTTGAGGTGACCAATACCGTAAATCCTTATGGAGGAGAACAGCCCATCAAAGAGGCTTCTGGGTTGGGTTTACAAAATACACAACGCCGTTTAGAGTTGTTATACCCCGACCAACACGTATTAGACATTGTCCCAGGCGAAGATATATTTCAAGTCGTGTTATCTTTGTACCTCACCCAACCTATTGTTCATGAATAAGATCAAAAGCATTGCCATTGATGATGAGTTTATGGCCTTAGAGGTCATTCGGCATCATAGCCAAAAAATTCCCTATCTCGAGCTGGTTGCTTGTTTCGAAAACGCCATCGAAGCCATGGCTTTTTTACAGCAAAACGAGGTAGATTTACTTTTTTTGGATATTAACATGCC